>JBGSQJ010000042.1:0-16531 GCA_041738165.1 Bdellovibrionales bacterium | reverse complement strand
GCCTTGGGTGACGATAAATATCGGTGGGTCGATGGAAGTCATGCCGGTTGGAGGTCGTTGCGTTTGCGGCAAATTGAGTACGTCAAAAAAGCAGTTGCAGAAAATCGTGCTAGTAATCTAGAGGTTGCTGAATTCAGTCTCGAGGAAATAGATGGGCACTGAAAAATCTGAAGTGGCGTATTGTCCGATTGATATTTCAATTGGGCAAAATGAAGTAGAAGCGGTTATAAATGAAATTTCGAATCTGCCGAGATTCTACAGCCTCTATCGCACTTGTGAAATGATCCCCCTATTCACCCCAGGAGGTCTTGAAGATCGCACGGAGATAAGAAAGTCCAAGGAATCTTTAAAGTGGACTCCCTCTGCTCATAGGTGTTCAAGTGCCGTTAACCTTATTGAATCTAAATTTTTTTCATTTATGAGTCCTCTTCCGCGAGTGTTGGTACTTTGTTCCGTACCAAATGGAGAGGTTAGGGTTCATGTGGATTGCGGTCGACAGGACTCAGAAAAGCAACAGCACAAGGTGCGACTGGTCCTTTCTGGCAGTATCGGCGGGCTTTGGTTTATGAGTCGTCAAAAGACACGTGTGCACATTTCAGATAAACACAGAGTGTATATGATCGATGGGTCTAGGCCTCACGGAATGGTGAACCACTGTGACAAACCAAAGCTAACTCTTTGTTTTGGGAGTCCTTGGAGAGGTTTGAACAATCCTGAATACGATGTGTTGCTCGAAAAAAGCCTCAAAAAATATAAATCAGAGGTGATCCATGGAAGGGATCTCTTAAGTGCTAATGAATTCGATTTTTACCAAGAAGAGGTCGAGGGTCGGTTTTCAATAACTGGAGACAATCGACTGAGTGCCCTAGAAATTCCAATTAAACCATAGTCTAAATCAGATAATTGCAATGAGATCGTTTCTTCAGATTCGAGCTCAATCATAGTTCCAGGCTGATAGGGGCATTTTTTTTGCGATGAAATAAAATAAAGCCGAGTACATTTAAATTCTTCAGACCAATCGGGCAAAATGATGCTGCCCACAGCGGGTCTAGAAAAAAACAGTAAACTAAAAAATCCATGGCCTATTAAATGCTCAGAAAGTGCAGTGGTTAGGCGGGGGAAAGCATGTCGAACTTCGCTCAAATCAGTTGAAGACAAAGATTGAAATACTTCCTCGGAGCCGTCTCTTCGGGCCAGCCTAAAATAGGTTAGGGTCGCGCTGGCATCGAAAAGCGCTAGATCCCTGTCAAAGGCGTTGATGTTCAATTTCATCTGTAATTTCCTTTATAAAAAAATCTGGCTCTATGTAGGTTGCGAGCAAAAAAAGGCGTGGTGTGTTTCCCCAATTGAATGAAGTGTGCTTGAGTGCCGAGTTGAGCCACCATACTTCTCCGGTTTTCATATGAGCTTTATCAAGTCTTTTATAAGCAGGGTTCCAGGCGACAGACACCACTTCATCATTTGTGACCACAGGAATGTTTAATTTTGCGGCATGTGAACATGAGAAATCAAAATGACTTGGCCACCAAGAATTTGGATCTAGTAAAGCGAAGGTCACCTTTGACACCTCTCCCAACGATTGCAAATATTTTTGAGTGTAAGAGCCCTCCGCAAACGATTTAAAGCGGTTGTGATTTCGGTCATCACTCAGTGGATTGGTCTGCCGGCCCACCATCAGACGATTTCGAACGTCTTTCAATGAAGAGGGCAGCAGAGGCGCAGAAACAGCGCGCTCGGTTGAGCTGCCGGCAAATCGTACCTTTGAGTATCTTAGGTTTTCTCTGTCTATATAAGTGAGATCTAAAATAATATTCCCACGTCCGATATGCACGGATCCCTGGTTTTTGGCCTCTTTAAAGAGAAACTCAAAGTTTTCAAATAGCAAAGGGGCGTTGGCTGAAAATTTGGTTTTATAAAAAGCCGGCAGTAAAGTTTTTCTCATTTTATTTTTTCAAACCCTACAACCAAGCCGTCCACATTGTCATAGGCAAAGCACTCAAAGGACCTGGTATTGTGGTGACTCCCGACATAGTCGTTAAATGCGCGAAACTCATTTAAAGAATCACCAAATTCGTCAAAGATAATCAGATCACCAATTGCAAAATAGCTGTGAAGCCTTGTGAGCAGAAAAAGCGTTGAACTGTAAAGGTCGCAATCGACGAGCATGACGGATTTAAACTTTCTGTCAAAGCTCTTAAAATAAGGTTCAATGGTTTCTTGAAACAAGCCTTTTACCAAAGTGCCATGACCGGGTTCGGGCACTTGGCCATTCAAACTGAAACCGTTATGGCTTTGCTCAGCAGTAGGAGTATAGCCATACTCTTTATGTGTTCGATGGAAGGGCATGTGCGTAGTCCAAGCTTCTGGCAGGCCGTAAAAACTATCAAAGCCCACGTAGGTGGAGCCCTCAAAAAATAGATTTTGAACATAATTAAATGTTCCTGCCCGAAATACACCAAATTCAAAATAGTGCACGGGACTTGGCCCGGTCTTTTTGGCGGCAGTGTGCAGAACAAATTTTTTAATTTCAGAGTGCGACATCTGTGTGGATAGATTGAGTTTGGCCTCAATTGGAACCTGGTTGGCAAAGGCTTCTAAACTTTTCCAACCGTGATCGTCTACCTGGCCCACAAATCAACTCGAGTCATTGTCACATTTTCAGGAAGGTTTAAAACCAGTTCGACTTGTTGGGCGACAAATTCCAAATCCAACTTGGGTTCGTTCTCAAATTTAGAATTGGACCTAATGGACTCTGTGTTTAGGTAGTCCAGATTGAAATGGCTCACCTGAATAGGCGTGTACAGACTTAGGGTCTCAGCCAATTTTTGCAATGAGATCTTTGTGTAATCATAGAGCATGGGTCGTTCGGCTCGAGACAAATAGTTAACAGCCGCTTTAGACCCAATTGTGACAATATGCCTGTGGTGTTTTTTTTCTCGCCAAAAGCGGTGAAGCTCAAAGAGCAATTCGGATTGGGCAAATCCAGCCCGAGCGCAAATGATTACGAAATCGAAAGCAAGAGAACGCTCAATCAAGTTAGCTCGAACCTCGCTGGATGAGATGTCGTGTCCATTCGAGCGACTAAATCCTTCAACAAGATATCCCTTGTTTTTGAAGTAGTGCTCGAGACACCGACCCAGCCCTCTTGTGTGTCCAATAATCATCATTTGCGGCAAATCGGACCCCTTATGCAAGGCATAGAGTTTAGTCTCGCATCACTCTGAAGTGAAATATGCGGCCAATCATGATGGAATCCAGGACATTTGGAGGCGCCGTGCCATCGATGGCTGGGCTATTCCCCTCTAAACCGTCTTTACAAGAGAAATCTCCGTACCTAGTATGGTCCGATGTCCACCGAAGACCTAAGCACCACCAAAGATGAGTTCGGAAGAGAAGTGTACGTTGGGTTGGATAAAGCTTCAAAGCCCATCGACTATTTGAAGATGTATCATGAGGGGCGCCTACCAAAGGTCACCCCAGACACGCTGCTTTGTGAGATGCAGTTGCTTGCGCTTGGAAACTTTTTCCCTTTGGCAATGCAAGTCGACTTAGCCAAATTTTATTCTGAGATAGGGAAATACGATTCAGAATGGGTTCCCTATCTGCCCAGAGCGGCCCGAGTGAATGAACGACAGGGCCTTTGTCTGGTCGGCATGCCAGGTGATACCTACAGGGACAGTCTATCCATGCCAGAGGCGCGATATCGTCACAAGCGAGAGCTGTTTGAGAGTGACTTCTCGTGTCCTACAGAGCTTTATAAAGAGCTGACCAGTTTACATTCTGTTCTCGATTACTTTTCGCCTCTTGGCCGTACCTTTTTAGTGAAATGCAACGAAGCAGGATGGTTCGCCTCGCATCGAGATGGTAAATGGATTGGCCGCGACACATTTCGACTAGTAGTCTTCTTGAAGAACAGTTCAGGAACAGATTATGAGTGGATGCTAGATGGAAAAAAATTAAATATCGACCACGGGCGAGTGTATTACATAAATACGAGGCTCGAACATCATACTTTTTCAATGGTGAATGACAGCATACACTTGATCATCAATGTTCCCATGAATTTAACCAATGTTTTAAAGTTACTCACATTTACCTAACCTTGGATTGAACTCTTCAATTCGAGACCGGCTTGATTTTTGTATTTATCAAAAATAATTGAATCGACAAGTACGATCGCGGTGGGGAGTTCCTGATGCCTGAATTCACATACAACTCCGCCGTTTTGCGAAACGATCAATTTCGCTTCGACAAACCATTCAGAGTTTAAATCTCTGTAATTTCGATATGAGTTTTGAGTTTTCCATTGAGTGGTAATTAAAAGAGTTTGTCTATCTGAGCAGAGCTGGTGAGTTCGTGAAATTAGGTCACCTTTTACAAAGGCTTCACCGCGCCACATGGGGGCTTTAAGATATATTGAATTTCGATTTTCAAACAAATCCATTAAATGCCGGACAAAGAGGTATGCGGTTCGAAAACAGACATGTTTGAAACAAACCGTGGTGTTCGTCGTGTAGATCACATCCGTAAAATCTCTAGCTAAGCTCTGTAAAAGCATAGAAATTTGAATCGTCGGGTTTGAGTCGACGATCTGTTTCTATAAACCCCAGTTTTTCATAAACAAAAAATGAGTCAGTTTTGGGGTAACTCCACAAAAGCGTGCAGTTTCGACGCTTGGCCTCTTCTCGAGTCGCGGCCAAAAGCGCCGACCCGACACCTTGTTTTCGAAACTCAGGTACAACATAAAGACCACGTGAACGAAAGTGAATCGGCGAAGTTTTGTGCCCTGAATTCACTCCAATTAGCTTTCCGTCGATCAGTGCGCCGAGGTAGACGGCGTTGTAGTTGCTATAAATCGAAAGGTCGAACTGGCCGTCAAATGTCATACTGCTTTTGGGGCGAATCTCGCCTTCGCTCGGCCAGAGCATTTTCCAAAACGGCATAATTTGGTTTAACGACAGCAGGGAAATTCTCGCGTTAAGTTTCATAATCACCCCCTATGCAGCATCAAAATAGATAGGTTGAACTCCGTCAATGGTATCAGGCATTGGGTAAGGTGTCTTTCGGATGCGGCACAACAAAGCCAACTTGCTGGGATTTGGCCCTGCGACTGGAGGCGTTATAGCAAACTTAGGTTGTGGACGCTTTTAGCTACTTAAAACCAATCGTCATAAAGCGTGAGAACTTGGTGCCGTTGTTGTAATCGAAATCCAGCTTTCCACGGTAAATCATTGATTCAATTGGGTAGCGCGTTTCTAGATCCGTGAGCGAGTGAAAGTCGACGACGGGCTCACCGTGATCCATGTCGGTGGCCTGCAAAGCCAGGAGCTTTCCTTTGGGGATGGACTCATACCAACGACTATTCGGCATATGTTCAATCGCGGTATTTACAATGAGATGGGGTTCGGGCTCGTTGTATTTTTGAATCAAGTCGTGATAGTTCAACTCATCAAGATTTTGGCATATGGCTCGATAGGCGCCCTTCCAATGCCATGTTTCATTGAGACGAGTGGATTGTTCCAAGGAATCCGAATCTAGGTCAAAGTTCACAACGCGTTTCACTGGAGTTCGAGCGCGAGTCCAAAGCAGAAAAGCCAACATCCCAATCCACCCCCCATAAAGCCAGACAATATAACCGGGGCCTTCGTGAACTTGATGATTTCGGGACACGAACTCAAGATGTTTGCAGAGCCATAACTTCGATTCAATTTGTCCGCTAGAAAACGTGTCGGCGGGCAAGATAATTCGAGAAGTCCTGTCAACATCCTTGTGGGTCATCGGTGAACTCTAACCTCCGCAACATTCCAATATTTTTCAAGTCTTGTGATCAGTTGGGGCTGCGTGAAGTGTCTCAAGCGAGCATCTTGAATGAGTTGGCCTAAAACAAGATAGCCCAGGCTATTTTTCTTATTCCAAGGCTCGATGTCTTCTGGAATCATCCAATCATGAAACTCGCGCTCTTGATAATAATTGATTTGAGGATTTGGCTCAGCTCCTAAAAACAAGTCAAAATCTGCCGACATAAATTTAAATGGGCGAATATTCTCTTCGCCCACGACTTCGTCAATGTCTCGGTATACGTCATAAATCTGTTTGCCCACCTCGCAGTAGTGGGCTGTGAGATCGCCGAATTTGTGGCCGAACCGAAAATACTTGAAATCATCTTCATAGAGCTCGTGCCGAGTTCGGTTGCCCAAGAACACAATGTCCACTCGAGCGCTGCGGCCGTCGTTATGCAGCCGATTGACGCGGTGGAGGTCTTCGAATTCGTGAATGTAGATGTTGTAGTCTTCAAGTGCTTTTTTAATTTCTGGTGGACCTTGCTCATAAATCCATCCAGGGTTAAGCACCGGGCCGCGATAGAGCTCAAAGTATTTATGCAGCCAATTGAGGGTGTCTTGGTTCATGTCTGGGGCCGCTCGGTGCTTAAAGGTATCTGGAGCAAAATCATTGATGGTGTCGATGCACTCATTTATGAGTTCAGTGAGTTGATCGGCGGTCCTGTCGGTACCCGGAAAACCTACAAACCGACCCTTCACTCTGCGGCCCACCAAGCGGTGTTCTTCAATCGGTGAATCTTCACGTAGTGCTATCTCGAGATAAGTCAGCCAGCGCTGCGCCGCTGGGTGATCAAATATTCGATACAGCAAGGGGAGTCGCTCTTCGGTTTGCAAATGTTCAAAGACAACTTCAACTACGGCCATTGGCATAGTCCTTTAAAAATTCCAATTCTGGGAATGTTTTTTTAAAATCAGTGCCGCGAATCTTGTCGTGATGATTCATAAAGCGCAGCAAATTATCTCGGTCACCGCTTTTGCCCTCATAATCTTGACCTATCATGCGTGTGACCGCTTTAAGTCGGTCTAAATCCAAATCATGAAATCCGTAGATATCACTCGTTAGGTGACGAGAGACAAAGGCCTCAATTTTCTGAGATTCTGATTTGAAAAAATCAGGCAAAAGACGAAGGCTTAGCCACGCTGGAGAGTGAACTGGATTTTGAACAATCGAAATCCAGCGGCTTTTAGACGTTTGCTGCATCCAATCCACAAGCTTTTCATACAGCTCGAGGGTTCCGCAGAGCGAGAGGCACGTCGCTGTCGCTGTAATTAAAAAGTGCCCCTGGCCTTCTTTTAGAAATTTGAGTGCGTTTTTTTCAAAAGTCTCAAGGTTTAGCCCAAAGCGAATGAATTCAGCTCTTGCGCCCCACGCATCTAAGCTCGGGTGCAGGTAAAGCGCACCAATGGTCTGAGAATCTAAAAGTTTGTGAGAGTATTCAATAAAGCGGTCCCAAATTTTCGGCTCGGTCATCATGTTCGTATTGATCGCGAGTTCCAGTTTTTCATGTTTGCCACCAGCAAGAAGGCGGTCAAAGAGTTCAAAAGTCTCTTCGCATAAAAAGGGTTCACCGCCAGTGAGTTTAATCAATCCAAAATCGGGGACAGTGGATTCAAACCAAGCCCAGAATCGCTCGGCCATTTCAGGCTTTGGGCGTTCATTCAAATACTCACTATTCGAAACAACACTTAAATCGTTGTGAACGGGCACGGTTGGTATCGGCCCGTATTTTTTTAGCTCAGCCGCCCAGCTCGTAGAGTTATTGGGCGAGCAATACGCGCATTTCAAATTGCACTTTGACGAGAAGTTCAGCTCTATCCAGGTTGGCTTAAGGGCCGAGTCGGTTAGGGTTTCTTTTTTGTAAGGGTGGTTGTAAATCCACGGCATGGAGCTCCAGGCCAGACGATCGCTAATGTGACCCTGGTCTTCAATGTCCCAGCAGGTTTGACACGATGAGGGTTTGTTGCCTGCGAGCAGATCTTTTCGCTCTTGCCGATCGATATTCGTGTCATGAAACTCGGCGCCAATTATGTTTTCGATGGGTCTAAGCGGACTATGGCAGCAGCTCTTCACATGCCCACTCGCAAGGTGAATCGTGGCATGTCGCCACTTTACTGGGCAAAAGGTACTCGACAGGGTGGCCAGCCTGTCTCGCGTTTGGCTTATTGCGTTGTTTTGACGAAAATCCATCAATGCCGCTTCTAGCACGGGCTTTGCTTCGGTGTCGACTCAGATTGAGACACAAATTCAGCAGTTGAGAGCGCAAAAGAGATGATTGAACCGGTTCACAAATTGGGCAATGATTGGTGTAGAATTGAGGTGTGTATATCGAACGTCAGCGCGTCAATAAACTTGGCCAGCGAGGGGCAACGCTTAGCGAAGTATTGATCGGCATCGTGATCGTTTCAATCATGGTGGGCGTCGTTGCAAAATTCAGCTCAAGCTACACTTCTAGGCCCATGACCATGCAGCGGGCATGTGAGCAGTATGCGCAATCTATCGTTCAGACTGTGCAGCAAGAAACTTTCTACCAACATATTTCGAATTTCGTGCCCGCGTCACCCGTTGCACGAACGGCGTCGGCATTTGTCGACAACAATCCCACGATTGCGGTGCCGGCGGGGCAAGTCAACACTGTATGGTGGGGCGGCGGAGCTGGGCCCTACGTGATTTCGCAAGCAACAGGGCCGGCCACTTCAGGGGTAACCCTCCAAAATTTTCAGCTGATCAAAGGCAATATCAGAACTCTCGCGGGAATTTACAACGCGAATGCAGGATTAAGGTGTAATTTTAGCACCTACGCACCGCTCACGACGGTGGCGTATAGCGCTGAATTTTCAGGTGTTGGGGCCGCGCCTTCAGCACAAATTCAAATTCGCCCCTATAGGCGCGACACAGGTGCCAACTATTGCCCAGGTGGTGGGCTTTACATTGCTCCTACTCCCGCCAACCCGACGAATCCATTGAGCAGTGCGATTGCCGCAAATTCAGGATCCCAAAATGGTGAAATAGAAGCCGCCAACTCTCCTCCGGCTCCGCTTGCTGGTCATAGGATCGCAAATCGTGGTGTGGGCAAGCCCAATATCGACACGGATTTCGATGTGGGAATTGAGCTAACAGCCCTGGTTTCATACACCCAAGACGGAGCGGCAAAATCTTGCCGAGTGACGCAAAAATTCGAGTATCCGGTTGATCGAACCGCGCCGCCCGCTCCCACTGTTTCAGTCACTGCAAATGCCACCTCTGCTCGGGCCAACTGTGGTGCGGTTATGTCTCGCAATGCGACCATTCGAATTGATGGCGGAGGATCGTTTGAACGTGGCTCTCAATTTGTGTGCCATGATTTGAGCTGGCAAATGAGCTGGGTGAGTTCGGGGGCGGGATACATTCCGTGCAGGCCGATTGGTTTTGCGAGCATCAACACCAGTCAACCTAACCCGACTTCAGAAAATTTTGCATCGAGGCAAACTCGGTGGATGCCCTGCGATCAGCTCACCCAGTGCGGTGTCGCGCCGACCGTGACTTACCCCAACGCCAACCCGAATATCGCTGCCGTTCAGAGCCTCGATTTGACGTTCAATGGCTTGCCGCAAGGTTGCGTACTGAACCTTGAAGCCGTGACCGTCGATACGGCAGGTAATTCATCGGCGACAGCGAGAAGTTTTCTTGAAGATGCTGCAGTCGGAATTGCGGCAAACAATGTGATGTACGAGAAAACCTGCGGGACTCCAGCGTCGAGTGTCGCTTGGCCTGCGCCCTACGCGAGCGCCGACACAACGCCAAATGCTCGAGGGATTCTTTGTACGTCTCCGCCACTGGGCGATCCAAGTCGCTGGAACGCCGGCGACTTGGCGGCCTATCCCAATGGCTATTACACGTGTAGAGCTGGTGGAAATGGCCCATGCTGCGTAAATGCCCTCGGCTCCTCAAGTTGCACTCCCAACAACTAACGTCGAACAGTTGATTGCGCGCCAAGTTAAAAGGTGATTTACCAAGGGGCTCATAGGTAAGGTGCGTTCAAACTTGAAGGAGCAATATCAAAAATGGCTATAGAAACCACGTTCAGCATCATTAAGCCCAATTCTGTAAAAAAGAATGCGATCGGCGCGATCGTTCAAATGTTTGAAAAAAATCAGCTTAAAATTGCGGCGATGAGACTCACCAAACTCGATAAGGCACTTTGTGAGAAGTTTTATGAAGAGCACAAAGAGCGGCCCTTTTTTGGTGAGCTTGTCTCTTTTATGACTTCGGGACCCGTGGTGTTAATGGCGCTAAAAGGCGAGAACGCAATCGCGCGCAATCGCGAAATCATGGGAGCAACAGACCCAAAAAAAGCAGAACCAGGCACAATTCGCGCTTTGTTTGGCGACAATGTGGGTGAGAATGCAGTTCACGGAAGTGACAGCCCGGCCAGCGCAGACCGCGAACTCAAAATTTTCTTCAAGCCCGAAGAATTCGCCAACGCCTAGTGCTTGTCTAAACGTAAAACAATTGGATGCCAGGTAGGTGATCGGCTTGAGGTCACCATTGAGTCGCTTTCTTACTTTGGCGGCCGAGGCGTTGCGCGCCACGATGGCGTCGTCTTATTTGTGCCCTATTCGGCGCCGCAAGATCGGCTCACTGTCGAAATCACTGACGTTAAACCAAGATTTTTAGAAGCTAAGATTGTCGAGATTTTAGTGCCGGGTCCCGGGCGAAGAGAGCCGCCTTGCCCTGTTGCGGGCCGCTGCGGAGGCTGTGCTTGGCAGCATGTGAGCTACTCTGAACAATTGATTCAAAAAGAAAAAATTTTAAATGATAGTTTATCGAAAGTGAAGGCCTCATCACCTCAGCACAAACGCGAATTCCTAAGTTCAACAACCGAGTTTGGCTATCGAAATCGAATTCAAGTGCAGAGTCAAAATGGCGAGCTCGGGTTCTTCGCATCTCGAACCAGAACACTGGTGCCGACGCGCCATTGCTGGATCGCCGAGCCGGCGATCAACGAAAAATTGAAGGCGCTCGATGCGAACAAGTGGCCGAATTCACGCGTAGAAATTGCCCGGCTCGAGAGTGGTTCGGTGACGATCAATCCGTCTGAAGTGGGTGAGGCGGGTGCGTTTGGGCAGGTTCATAGTCTTCAAAACGAAGTTCTTAAAAAGCTTGTGGTGGAGTCAGTGACGTGTTCACCGGCTTGGATCTTAGACCTCTACGCGGGTTCTGGAAATTTGACTTTTGAATTAGCCAAACGGTTTTTGGATGTGCCCATCACCGCCATCGAGTTGAGCCGCCGTTCAACTGAGCTGGGGATGCGTAAGGCTTCAGAACTCTCGTTTGATAAACAGGTAAAGTTTATTTTGTCTGACGTCTCGCGCGGGTTGACGAAGGTGTTTTTTAAAAATTCTGACGGGGTCGTGGTTTTAGATCCACCTAGGCCTGGGCTCGACAACGACGTGATTCAGTCTCTGCTGAGGCTGAATCCAGCACAGATCGTTTACGTTAGTTGCAACCCAACGACTTTTGCGCGCGATGCCCAGCGACTTCTTGAGGCAGGGCAATTTGACTGGGCCAGCGTGCAAGGATTGGACATGTTTCCCCAGACAGAACACGTTGAGCTCGTGGCCGTGTTCAACAGGCGAACATTAAACTAGACTCTGCAGCCCACTCTGCTAATTTGTCTGTATGTTAGTGAAAATGAGTCTCGGGTTGTTTTTTCGAATCGGATTCTGCGTCGGCTTAGCTAGCGTTTTAAGCTGTACGTCGGTCTCAAAAGAAGATCAAAATCGCGCCGCCTTGCACATGCAAATTGGGACAGGCTATTTGGCACAAGGCCATTACCCTCAGGCCATCGCCGAATTGCAAAAATCCTCTCAGCTAGACCCCACCAATCCGACAATTCAAAATAATTTGGGCTTGGCTTACTATGTTCGGGGCCGTCTAAAGAAAGCCGAAGAAAAATTCCAAAAAGCTATTGATCTCGATCCGAAATATTCAGACCCCAAAAATAATTTGGCAAGGGTATGGATAGATCAAAAGCGGCTTAGAGAGGCTATTGAACTTTTGCATGAGGTAGAGGGTGACTTGACTTACACGGCGCCTGAAAAGACTTTTTCAAACTTAGGTATGGCGCATTTCGAATCTGGTCAATTCAAAGAGGCAGAAAGATATTTGCTCAAGTCTTTGTCAATGAGGCGCGAGAGCTGCACGACGTCACATTATTACGGGCGCACACTTTACGCTCTCAAACGAATCCCTGAGGCCGCCAAAACTCTCGATCAGGCGGTTGAGTTTTGTAGAAACAGCAAATTTGAAGAGCCACTTTTGTATTCTGCAATGAGTTATTACGCTGTAGGTGACAAAGAGCGAGCCCGTGCAAGATTAAATGAACTCCTAAAAAACTACCCGCAAAGCCCATTTGTGGCCAAAGCAAAGGGCATGTTAGAGTTGCTGCAAGAATGAAAAACACGGGTGAACGGCTTCGCGCCAAAAGAGAAGAACTTAAACTATCCGTTAGTGAAGCGGCCTTGGTTACTAAGATCAATCCGAAAATTCTCAATGCGATTGAAGCCGGTGAAGGTGATAATCTTCCGGCCGAAACATTCTTGAAGGGTTTCATCCGCAGCTATGCTTCGTTCTTGAAGTTGGATCCTGAAGAGATTATGCGCGTGTTTTATGAAGAGATGGCTCCGCCGCCTGCGCCAGAATCAGAAGAAGAGCTGGGCGTCTGGGAGCCAGGTGCTTCGCCTACCGTCGGTCTTCCTCCGCCAGTGAGTTTAACGCAAAGTCCGGCGCAGTCGACGGCGGATGTGGTTCATGGCGAGAGTTCGGGTCGACTTCGATTCGTGGCGGCTGGAGTTATTGTCGTTTTGATTGGTCTCATTATTGGAGTCCGCGAATTGGTTGAGAAGTATCAGAAAGAGCAAGTGGTCGAGACTCCGGTGAATGTAACGCCTCTGCCAGAAGTCGCGAAACCGGAAGTCACTTCGCCGCCAGAAGAAAAAAAAGACGACATCGTAAAAGCCGAGCCTGAGAAAGTCGCAGAAATTGAAAAGCCAGCTGAACCCGAGAAGTCAGTTGAGCCCCCAAAGCCGGCCGTCGAACCACCACCAGTAGAGTCGAGCGTAAAAGCCGAGACGAAACCGGTACCTGTACAAGTAGCAAAAGAAAACTCGGCGCCACAAAAAGTTCCTGAGCCGGCAAAGAAGCCAGAGCCCCCAAAACAGGCAGAGCCAAAAGTAGAAGCGCCGGCGGTGGTTCAGGCTCTTCCACCAAAACCAGAAGAGCCATCTCCGACCGCGAAAGCCAAATACGAAATTATTCTTGAGGCCCTTGATAAAATTGACCTAAAAGTGCAGCTCGGCGGCCAAACCAAGCGTCTAGCATTGGCCCCCATGCAGGTTCACACTTTGCGCACCTCCAGCGGAATTACGATCGATGTCAGCGACGGGGGCGCGGTCAATGTGATCGTCAATGGCCGCGATCGAGGCGTACCTGGGGATCTAGGCAAACCAAAGCAGATTAAAATTCCGTGAGCGGGCTCAGAAAATTATTCTGGATATCTCTAGTTGTTAAACTTGTGTTGTCGGCTTTTTTGCCGATGACCAGTGACGAGTCCTACTATTGGGTATGGTCTCAAATGCCTCAGCTCTCCTATTATGACCACCCACCGTTTGTGGCTTGGCTCTACTGGCTGGGCTCTCAAATAGATTTTTATGGCTCTATGGTGCGCTGGCCAGGCGTACTTATGCTTCATTTGTCGCTGGGGATTTGGTTAAAAACCTTGAAACCATATTTAAGTGATTCACAAAGACTTTGGTGGTTGGGCTTGGCCCTTTTGTCCCCTTTACTTGGTGGCTGCGGAGTGATTGTCACGCCCGATGTGCCCTTGCTGTTTTTCTATGCTCTGTCCACTTGGATATTCTTTCGGTACCTCAAGGGCCCATCGATCTCGCTCGCATTGGGTTTGGGTCTTTCTCTGGGTTTTGGATTCACGTCAAAATATATGATCGTGCTTTTTGTTTTCAGTGTGCTTCCGCTCATGATTTTTCAACGAGAGGTGCGAAGGCCATTGTTAAAGGGTATGTTTTGGGTCTTTATCGGTGGGGTGATCGGGTCACTCCCTGTTTGGCTTTGGAATATACAAAACGACTTTGCTTCAATCCGATTTCAAACGAGTCATGGCCTTGGTGAAACCAATTGGAAAATCGAATGGCCGATTCACTACTTGGGTGGGCAGCTTGGAATCTTGTTTCCGGTCATTGTCTATTGGGCGTATCGAGCTCGGCGCCGCATGCCTTTGTCGTTTCAATTTTTTGCATGGGTCCCGCTGGGCTTCTTTTTTCTCACAAGCTTTAGAAAGTATGTTGAGGCCAATTGGCCAATAGTGGCCTATCCGGCAATGTTTGCGTTGGCGGTCAGTGCATTACCGGAAAGTCGAAAGGGACTTAAGGTCACTTTGGGTTTTTGGGCCCTATTCTTGGCAACAGTAGGTTTGATAGTTTTCAGTGAACCCAAGTGGTCCAAAAATTTTAAGTTTCGTGAATTTCATCAATATGATGCATTGGTTGAGGCGGGCCGAAACTACCAACCACTCTTTGCGAGATCTTATCAGATCGCTTCGAAGCTTTACTTTGAATTGAAACGGCCGGTGTACAAACTCAAGGGTGTGAACCGAAAAGATTTTTTTGATTTCATTGAACAGAGTGAACCAACGGGCGACCGGTTTTATATGGTTTCAGAAAAGGGCGATCGCTTTTCGCTCTTGTATCAAAGTCGAGGCTATGAAATCGTCGAGCGTATTCCTGTAGATGAAATGCACGACATTTGGAGGGTCGAAAAAAAACCCGGGCTCGGGTCAAAGTCAGATAAATGAGAAAATTTCTATTTCTAACTGCGGTTGTTTTTGCCTATCTGATTTACGGAGTCTATCTGGCGAGCTTCGACGTCAGGGTTCAGTCTGAAGAGTTGGTGCGAGATCAGCCTCGAGGCTTTTTTGACTACCGCGGAGTTACCAATGTTCACACGCGAATGAGCACAGGCAGTGGCGACCTGGCAGAAGTGGTGGCGGCCGCACAAGACAGTGGGCTCGATTTTCTGTCGGTCACTGATCTTAATCTTTTTGATAAACCCAGCTCGCTCGCGGGCTATCATGGTCACCTTTTGGTTTCTATAGATGGCGAATATAGCTATTTGAATTCTCGCATTTTGAACTTAGGGGCGTCGACTTCCGATCACTTGCAGGGGCCGGGGCGCTCACAGGTGTTGTTTGCTGATATGCTCTCAAGACCAGATCGGCCGAAAGAATTTGGGGCGTTTATGCTGGCTCACCCAGTGAAGCCTCGCTACGAATGGTCAGGTGAAATTCCCTCCGGATTAGATGGAATCGAAATAATTAATTTGAAAATGGTCTGGCAGCGCGCTTGGCAGAAAAAGAAGCTTTCTTTTTTAATGAGTCTATTGGTGTTGCCGTTCAACGAGCGATTGGCCCTCTTGAGATTGTTTGAAGAGCCAACTGAAGAAGTGAGAATGTGGGATGACCTAACAAGAACTCGAAAAATGGTGGGATTTTCCGGCGCGGATGCTGAAGCGAAGTTTTACATCGGCGGAACACGCTTTTTCTTTGAATTTCCGAGCTACGAAACGCTCTTCTCGCTAGTGCGCAATCATCTGCTTTTGCGGGCCGAACTGACGGGCAATGTGACGGGAGACTTAGAAAAATTATCGACGGCCATAAGAGACGGACAGTTCTATATGAGCCTCGATATTCTAGGCAATCCTAAGGGCTTCAACGCTTACGTTCGAAGCGCCAAAAAGCAAATTGTGCCTATGGGATCGTCGGTGAATTTTTCTGCGGGCCTCGTGCTCGAGGTGAATTTGCCCGAAAAGCCCAAAGTGCCTTTTGATGTGATTGTCTACCGGGACGGCGAAAGAGTGATCACGTCGAATCAACAAAATACCACCTACTTGATTCGCTCTCCTGGTACTTATCGAGTGATGGTGCGTGTGATTCCGACCCTCCCTCTCCCAGATGGAAAAAAGTGGATTCCGTGGATTTACACGAACCCTTTTTATGTCACTTCATCTAAATGAGTAGGTTTGGGCACTCGAACAACGAGTCCTGGGCTGGGTTTGAGCTGGCAGGCGAGGCGTTCATTGGGAGCAAAGCCTCGATTCTCTAAAATTTCTTTCTCTATGTCGGTGCGCTGAGAGAGTCCTTCTAGGGGGGACTCGATCCAGACGCGGCAGGTTGTGCAGCTGCCCATCCCTCCACATGAATGTTCGATCGGCACCTTGTTTTTCAGCGCGACGTCCAATACAGAGGCCGCATTCTCAATTTGGCAGCGGATTTGCGCGGGTAAGAAAAGTATTTCTTTCAATTTCATACCTTGATGGTGAGCTTAAGAGCTGACTATACTCAATGCATATGAAATTTGTAGCATTTGATTTAGAGACGACTGGGTTTTTGCCTGGCGTAGACCAAATCGTAGAGGTGGGCGCCGTTCGCTTCTCGGATGGCCAAGTGGAAGCCGTTTTTTCAACGCTAGTCGATCCACAGCGCTCAATCCCTCCGGGTGCATCTCGTGTCAATGGAATCACGGATGACATGGTGATGGGCAAACCTAAGATCAGAGAGTTACTGGCTCCGCTGACAGAGTTTTGCGGAGATGACATTTTGGTCGCTCACAATGCGGCTTTTGACACTCAATTTTTGACG
>JBGSQJ010000417.1:0-4418 GCA_041738165.1 Bdellovibrionales bacterium | reverse complement strand
CGTTCATGCGCGAGGGCACTCCTCAGACATAATTTGATTGCACAGGTTTTGAGGGTCCATCGGCATTCCGTCATAACGCAAAATCGAAATACATTTCGACCAATATTGCGGCATCTCAGCCCGCAAGATCGACATCAACTGACCATCGCGATTTTGTTCAATCACAAAAACTCGGTCGTGATTGTCGAGGTAACTTTCGACCTCGGCGCCAAGAGGCAAGGCGCGCAGGCGCATGCAATTGGCCACAACGCCTTTGGATTGAAGCATGTAGCGAAGTTCACAAGCCGCCTCAGATGTGCTTCCGTAAATCAACAGGCCCACTTTGATCCCCGGTTGGTAGTCGACAACGGGCTGAGGTACGAGCGTCGCGGCCGTCTCATGTTTTTTATTTAGGCGATCCAGCTTGGCGGCAAAATCTTGCGGCTTTTCGGAGTAGTGACCGGCCTCATTATGCCCCGTCCCCCGAGTGAAATAGCCTGATTTTGGGTGCTGATTGCCGGTCAATGTTCGATAGGGAATGCCGTCACCATCGACATCTTTGTAGCGCTTAAATTCTTTGACTTCGCTAAGTGCGGCTTCATCGAGCACTTTTCCCCGATCCATCGGTTTGGTCGGGTATTGAAAGCGTTCGGTGCCGTGAAGGTTCATCCCAATGTCCAGATCTGAAAGAACGATCACCAAAGTTTGCAAGCGCTCGGCTAAATCAAGTGCCACTTGGCCAAACTCAAAGCATTCCGCCACATTGCCAGGTAGAAGCACAACGTGCTTAGTGTCACCGTGAGAGAGATAGTAAGCGCTGGCCAAGTCGCCTTGCATGGTGCGAGTCGGTAGCCCTGTCGATGGCCCCACGCGCTGCACATCCCAAATCACCGCCGGGACTTCCGCAAAATACGCAAGACCTGCCGTTTCGGCCATCAACGAAAGTCCCGGCCCCGAGGTCGCGGTCAAAGCCCGCGCGCCCGCCCAGCCAGCTCCTGCCACCATCGCGATTGACGCCAATTCATCTTCGGCCTGAACCACTGCAAAATTGCGTTTGCCGTCAGCTTCGACTCGGTACTGTTCGGCCAATTCAATAAACGACTCCACCACCGAGCTGCTAGGGGTGATAGGGTACCACGCCACAAAAGTGCAGCCGCCAAAAACCAAACCCGCGGCCGAAGCCGTATTGCCGTCGATAAGAATTCGATTTTCATTTTGGCCAGCGCGAGTTTCGGCTTTGTAGCCAAACTCAAAGTCCGTCAGATTTTCGCGAACATAGCTTCGGCCTGCTTCGATGGCTTTTAAGTTCGAATCAATCACGTTTTTCTTGTCACCAAATTGGTGGCTCACCACAGCTTCTAGCGTGTCTTGCGGAATTGATAGAAGTTCAGCCAGCAAACCAACATAGGTCATGTTGACCAGGAGCTTTTTAAGTTTGGGCGAATCGGTAACCGGGCCCACAATTTTTTTAAATGGAACTCGAACTGTGCTGATATCTTTGCGAATCACGCCGTCTTCGAGTCGAACATCGTCGGCCAAAAAGAGCACGCCACCACTTTTGAGAAGTCTTTGATCGTCAGCCGCAGTAACTGGATTCAACGCGACAACGATGTCGGCCAGTTCTTTGCGTGACGTGAAACCCTGCTCATTGGCGCGAATAGAAAACCAAGTGGGCAGACCTTGAATATTCGACGGAAAGAGGTTCTTGCCGCCCACCGGGATGCCCATTCGAAAAAGAGTGCGCACCAAAATATTATTTGAGGATTGGCTGCCACTTCCATTGGCCGTGGCGACGGTGATTACAAAATCGTTTATTGCAGACATTCTTATTCTTCTACCACAGAACTAATTCTCTTCAACCTCATCATCGTCATAATTTTCTTCGATTTGAGGCTCCTCTTCGTCGGCCACATCGCCGTCCCGGTAGGCTTTGGGGTTTATGGTCAGCACCCATTCGCGATAGGCCTCGATGATCTCCTCAATCGGAGCTGGGGGATGCACAGGGCCAACATGTATCTTGAGGATTCCAGGGTAGGGGATAAGGCGCCCTTTGGGCCAAAGCTCGTTGTTTCCGTCCAAAAACAGGAACAAAATCGGCGTGTCGGTACGGATCGCGAAAACGCTTACGCCCCGCTTAAAACTTTGAATATAGCCATCTTTTGAGCGAGTCCCCTCTGGAAACAAGATTAACCACATGCGCTCCAGGTTCTCTAACAGTGCCGTGCAAAGCTTAACCGCTTCGCCTCTGCGGTCCTTGCGGTCGATGGGAATGGCGCCGAGGCAATGTTTGCTGAAATAGGTAAAAACGGGATTGCGGAACCAATAGTCTTTGGCGGCTGAAATGTAAAGATCGAGCCAGTAGCGAAAAGGGACCGCGGCCGCGATGCTAACGGCGTCGAGGTGACTTGAATGGTTGGAGATCAGAATGAGTTTTGGGTACTGTTTGTAGACCTTGTGGAAATCGCCAATCACTTGGAGGCGGATGTAAAAGCGAAAGGCGATGGCTTTCATCGCAAACCCCCAAAGGGCTCGAAAGATGAAACTAGTCAGATCAAAATGCCGAGTGAAAAGCGGCAGGTGTTTGAGATGAGTGGGAAGCTGAGTCCACTGCTCGTTTTCGTAGTTCCAATCGCGCACGGCTTAACCTAGCTTCTGCAGGTAGAGATAAAGATAAAAGAACATTGGACCTACGAAAATTAACTTGTCGATGCGAGTGAGTATTCCGTCTCGCCCAATAATGAACACTCCCGTGTTTTTGATGCCGAGATCGCGGCGAATCACATTGATGATCAAGTCTCCCATGCGGCCAAAAACCGCGGCGACAAAACCGGCCGCCAGCCAAAATTTTTCAGACCTGTCGGGTAAAAGATGGCGCATGCCCCAGGCGACGATCAGAGTGACCACAAGTGCGACAATCATACCTTCAACGCTCACCTTATTTGAAATTCGGCTAAATGGCTTGGTTTTGCCAATCAGTTTAGAGCAGGCCCAATTGGTGTTTTCGCTGATCTCAGTGAGTAAATAAAGGTAAAGCACCATGAGGGCACCGCCCTCAATGGTCATAAGCCTCGCCATGTGCATGTAGGACCAGCCCCAAAAAATAAAGGCCAACAAAGCCAGGGCCACATACTGAATCATGTGAGTGGCCGAGTTTCGCAAAATCGGAATGAGCGAGATCACGCCCAAGAAAATCATCGGCATAAGGTTGTAGAGTTCAATCGGGCCAAATTTGATTAGGTATCCACAGCCAAAAATAAAAAGGTAGTTCGCCCAGACGAACCAGCTTCGATGATACATTCCCACCATTTGAAAAAACGACTTCGCCGAGAGCACGCCGAGCCAGGTGAGCAAGATGAGCGGCCAAGGTTCAGGAAGCGCGAATCCAGCAAAAAGCAGCGGAGCTACAAAAAGCCAGCTCTTGATGCTGACCCAGCCTGAAGTATAAGGCGCACCTTTTCTCTTTAGCAAAAATAGGGCGGCTGCCAAAACGACGAGGGCTCCCAATACAATGGCCGCGGTTTCGACATACATGGAGTTTTGCCAAAGTCCATAGGCCATCAGGTGTCACTCCGCCATTGAATATTGTGGTCTTTGATTTTCTTATAGAGGCTCGAGCGAGATATCTTGAGCAAGCGAGCGACATCGTCGATTTCTTTTTTGGTTTCAAGTGCTCTTGAAATCACGTGGGACTCAAACTCATTCACTAGATCGCTAAGTCCTCGATCGAGCTCGAGTGAAGGGCCACTGGATTGGGCGGGGTGACTGGCGGGTTGAACAACGTTAAGCACGTCCACACGCCGAATGATGGGCAAAGGCGCCACCAGAATCAACTGTTCACACACACGCTTAAGTTCGCGAACGTTTCCGGGCCATGAGTACTCTTGAAGCGCCTGGATCGCCTCGGGCTCAATCTCTTTTTTGCGAGTTCGATCTTTTTCAAAGAAAAATTTGACGAGCTCGGGGATATCTTCTTTGCGCTCGCGCAGCGGCGGCAGCAAAATTGTTTTGCCTGAGAGTCTCCACAGCAAATCTTCGCGAAATTTGCCCTCACTCACCATCTGTTTGAGGTTTCTGTTGCTTGCCGCAAGCACACGCGTTTCAATCCGTAGAGCATCTTTGGCTCCGACTCTGCGAATCTCGCCAGTCTCTAAAAACCGCAAAAGCTTGGCTTGCAGAGGAAGGCTAAGAGCTTCGATTTCATCCAAAAACAAATCTCCACCCTGAGCGGCTTCGGCCAAACCCATCTTGTTTTGATCGGCACCGGTAAATGCGCCTTTGACGTGACCAAAAATTTCAGATTCAAAAAGATTCTCAGGCACACTGGCGACATTTATAGCAACAAAGGGCCCTTTAGCTTCTTGAGCGTGAATCAGCTGCGCCGAGACTTCTTTGCCCGTACCTGATTCGCCCTCAATTAAAATAGGGCCATTTTCGTTTCG
>JBGSQJ010000404.1:0-3391 GCA_041738165.1 Bdellovibrionales bacterium | reverse complement strand
ATAGTCTGCCGAATGTCCAAAAACCCAAAACTAAACTACTCATTCTTGTTCGTCTTTGCGACATTAGGCTCTGGGGTGGTCTACTTTCTTCAAAACAATCGCTTCACTCGAGATGGCATCGCCATTTTATTGAACGCAGATATCTTAAGAATTTTTCAATCTCGCATGGGCTCGCAAGGGTACCTCTACACATCGGGCACTATCGATGCCATGAAAGAACCACAAAACTTTTTGCTGGGCATGGGGCTTGGAGTGACGAACTACGCCTGGTCTGACAATGGGTACCTACAGATGCTCACATTTGGCGGAATATTTTTCTTTCTCTTTTTTCATGGTTACATTTTATGGATTGTCTACTCATTCGGTCGCAATCTTAGTCTCCCTTATTACCGAGGACTGTTCTGTCTCTACATTGCTCTGCTGTTTGCACACGCTGGGACGTCTGTCTTCATATTCCCACGCACTGGATTTATTCTGAGCTTGATGACCACGGTTTTTCTGTTTATGCGCCCAACTTATGACCAAATGGCAAACACGAGAACATGAATCAGAGACGATTTTCATTCTTCGCTGATCCCACAAAAACGACCAGTGGCAATGGTTTTTGGCAGGATCTTTGTGCCAAACTCAAAAATTCGGCCCTCTATGACCCCGTCCATTATGACAGCCTCTTTTGCAATATCTCTGTTCCATTGCGCGTCCTTCTTCTCAATAAACTCAAAGGTAAACAAATTCTCTTAAGAGTCGACGGCGTTTATCACGAAAAATTCTGCGTAGATTGCCTGAACCGACTTCACAACCCGGTGATTCGCCTCTTTATGAAAGGCGTTTATCTAATTTTCAGAAATTCAAATGTGACGTCTGAAGTCTTTAATCTTTTCGTTAAGAACTACAGTCCTCTTATAAAGATTTTTTTGGCAGATTTGCTTATTTTCCAATCTGAGTTTAGTCGTAGAATGAACCAACACTACTTTCCAAAAAAACCCAATACTGTCATCCCTAATGGGCAGAAATACAGCCGAATCAGTTCTGTGAAAGATGACTCCGCGATTTATTTGGTGACAACCTATGACTACTTTCGGCCCTCAAAACGGGTCGCTGAGTTGCTCGATTTTGTCTGTTGGGCTCGCGAACAAAAGAGCCAAAATTTCCAGCTAACTCTACTAGGCTACCGCACTGACTTCGCGCCAAAGAATTTAACCGACCAGCACAAAAAGACAATTGAGACCGCGGACTTTGTTCACCGCGTCCCGGCCTTCTCAGGATTTAACGATCAGGTTCGGTCGAAATTGGGAGAGCATCATCTCTATTTGACCCTGACTTACCGAGACAATTGCCCCAACGCTGTCGTTGAGGCCCTAGCCTCCGGACTCCCCGTTGTAGGAACTCGCAGTGGTGGCCTGCACGATATAGTGGGCGATGCTGGGATCCTAATTGACCTCTTGGACCCTGACGACTCTCATTTTTCATCGTTTGACTATTCTTTCGACTACCCAGCCTTTGATAAAGGCGAACTGCTTGATGCTGTGCTCACAGTCATTTCCAATTATCAAACCTACCAGAACAGGGTTCAAAAACGATTCAATGATGATCTAGATATGTCAGTCATTGGTCAAAAATATATTGAAGCTTTGAATTTGTAGACCTAGGGATGGTCGCAACAAACAAATGGCCACACTCCGCACGCGTGTGTAAAATGCAATAATACATTAAAGGACATTTTATGAAACAACTGACTCGCGATGAAAACGAACGCTTCTGGGCTCAAAATGCGGATCCACTCTACAAGGGTAACACTGTTTCAAACGTGATTGTAGAAATCGCAGGTCCCTATTTGGGAAAAAAGATCCTAGATGTGGGTGCAGCAAATGGAGCTCTGTTAGATGCGGTGGATACTTATTCAAGGGGTCATGCCGAAATCACAGGAATTGATCTCGCTCCTAAAACAAAAAGAGTTCTCAAGGGCGACTGCACTCAGCTTCAGTTCGAATCGAACACATTCGACAATTGCTTTATGACTGATGTCATCGAGCACTTGAGCGACGTCGATTTAGACAAAGCGCTGAGCGAAATGAACCGTGTTTTAAAACCTGGTGGCTACAGCATAATCACCACCATAAACAACGAAGACCTTGCCTTGAGTCAGGTGAATTGCCCCCAATGCCAGCGCTCCTTTCACCGGTGGGGACACTCTCAGACCTTTGATGAAAAGCGCCTTGCATCAGTGCTCGAGGCCAAGGGTTTTGAAATCGTACAAGTTAAAAAAACCAATCTGGCCATTCTTGCGAAATGGAAGGTGTTGGCCAAAATTGCTTACAAACTCAAGGCACATAACTTTTATAAGACCGAAACTTTGACCAACGATCTGATCTGCATTGCGAGAAAGCAGGTCTAGACCAAAGTGTGTGCCATCGGGGGAGTTGTTTCAAGGGATCTTGATCGAGAGACTCTATCCCATATTCTAAAAAAGATGGCGAGCCAGTTGGCGCACCGGGGCCCAGATGATGAAGGGTTTTGGACAGACGCGGATTCGGGCCTCGGCCTCCTACATAGACGCCTCTCTATAATAGACTTATCGCCTAACGGACACCAACCCATGGTTTCGCAGTGCGATCGTTATGTTTTGAGTTACAATGGCGAAATTTATAATTTCAAAGATCTTCGAGTAAACCTTGAGAGTCAATTTGCCCATCGATTCACCGGCGACTCGGATACCGAAGTTTTACTCGCTCTGATTAGCCACAAGGGCTTGAGTGCGGCGCTAAAAGAAGTCAACGGCATGTTCGCCTTCGCGCTTTGGGATAAGAAAGAGCGAACACTGCATATAGCAAGAGATCGCATCGGCGAAAAACCTCTGTACTGGGGGTGGGTTGAGAAAGATTTTATTTTTGCATCAGAACTCAGGGCTATACTTGAACACCCTCGGTTTGAAAAAACGATCGATTTGAATTCGGTGAGTTTACTGATGAGGTTCAACTGTATTCCCGCGCCCCACTCGATTTACAAAAATATTTTTAAACTTGAGCCCGGCTGTCTACTCACTCTTTCTCTTAACGGCTTAAGCCCTAACGCTCGCCAGGTTCATATCGAAAATTACTGGGACATTGCGGAAGTGTTCAAAAAGTCTGACGAACAGCTCCCGGCTACTGATGAAAATGAAATCGTCGACCAACTCCATGCCCTTTTGAAAGATGCGGTGCGCATTCGAATGGTATCGGATGTTCCTCTTGGCGCATTTTTATCTGGCGGCATTGACTCATCCCTTGTGGTTTCTCTTATGCAGAGCCTTTCTGATCGACCTGTTAAGACATTCACAATAGGTCATTTTGAAAAAAAATATGACGAATCCAGCTACGCAAAAGAAATTGCCGCTCACTTGGGCTGCGAGCAC
>JBGSQJ010000377.1:0-33488 GCA_041738165.1 Bdellovibrionales bacterium | reverse complement strand
TAGGCGCAGAGATTGTTCGTTGAACAGATCGACCAACTTAAGCTCTTGTAATTCGGCGCCCACTTCTTCGAGTGCATTTTGAACTTTCAAATCAAGTGATGGGTCCAGCCAAGACTGAGCCGTTTGACTCAAAAATCCCTCATTGTGCCACTCGATCAAGGGGCCGGCTGGAAATCCATTTTGCAAAACCACCCACTTTGCCGAGGGGGCTTTTTCTTTTAGCAGCTTGGTGTAGCCACTCAATTTTTTTAAGGTTGCAGGCTCGAAAACCACCACCTGTGGCGGGCCGGCCGATAAGAGAGAGTCGAGTTCATCCAAGCTATCGGCTCGCTCCGTATCGAGTTTGGTCTGCAGCGACCTAGAGGGCTGAATCAAGAGAACACCACAATGGGTTTGCATATTTGGTTTTTATTATAGCGAAAAAATCGGGAAGGGCGGAAGGTCCATAGAGCCTTAGGTCGCGCTAAAAACTTGCGCCATACCTTTTGAAAAACGCGGCCACACTTCGGCGGCTTTGGCGTCGTCATCTTCTTCAATGCAGATCACAGGAATTTGATGGTCGGCCCATCCATACTGACTGAGCGAACCGGGAGTGGGGTAGCCAATCTCAGGTACCACTTTGTATCCACTCGACTGGCCAAGGGCTTCGGCCGCTTTCATCCCAGGCTCACCAGCGCACACAACCATGGGGTGCCATGAGTGACAGTGAATCAAAAGTCGAGGTTTGATCATTTCAATCAAAGCCACCAGACTCTTAATTTCATTTTCACTGGCAGGACTTGGCCCAGGATTGTATCTTTTTTTAGCAGCTTCAGGGCTCCAAGAGCGTGCGGGGTAGTTTCGATTGAGATCCACGCCCCGGGCATTGACCCGAGTGTCACGTTTGAAACCATCGATGTTGAGCACGGGTATCAATGCCCATGGCACCACACTTTGAGGTTGTGATTTTGTTTTTTCAATTAGAAATTCAAGCGTCTTTCGCGCCAGTTCGACGCCCAAGGGCTCATCGCCATGAACTCCTCCGATCAACAAGATCGGGCTCATCTGGCGCAGCTCTTCGAGGCGGTGTGAGGCCGAAAGTTCAATCGGGGTTCCGGTGTCTGTTTGAGACCAATTGGGTAGGTGGATCATCTCTTTAAACATTAGTTCAGCTGGCTTGGGACGTCACTAGGAGTTTGCGCTGCGGCGTTGCCGAACCCTTGCAAATAAAGAATAATCCGAAGTCGATATGGCAAAATTCTCGACCCTTATTTTAGCTGCAGGACGTGGTACAAGAATGCGCTCAAGCCTGGCCAAAGTCGTGCACCCAGTTGCAGGTGTGCCGATGATTCGGCGGGTGATTCAAGCGGCAAAAGCATCTGGTAGTCAGGAAGTTCGGATCGTGATTGGGGCAGGGGCGGACCTCATTCGTCAATTGGCCGAGCCCCTCGGTGCGATTTGCTATGTTCAAGACCCTCCGCGTGGAACCGCCGATGCCGTTCGGGTTTCAGAACCTGAATCTCTTGTTGGTGACGTGTTGATTTTAAATGGTGATCATCCGCTACTTGAAGGCAAAGATTTGAAAGATGCGGTTGAGAAGTTTTCTTCTTCAAATTCAGCTCTGGCCGTTTTGACTTGCGAATTAGATGAGCCCGGTCAATACGGACGCATTGTGCGCTCCAAAGGCCGGGTTTGTGCGATAGTTGAAGCCAAAGATGCAACCCCTGAAACTTTAAAAGTTCGTGAGGTCAATACCGGCATCTACATTGTTAAATCCGATGTTCTTAAACGCTTTTTGCCAGAGATCTCCAGTCAAAATGCGCAAAGTGAATTTTACCTTACTGATCTTGTTGAACTCACCGTAACCGCGGGGCTCGGGGTTGAAGGTATTCAAGTTCCCGCGCGCGTGGCTATGGGGGTTAACAGTCAACAAGATCTGGCCAAGGCGACGAAGCAAGCTTTTGCAAGAAAAGCTGAGCGGCTGTTGGATGAGGGAGTGATATTGCTCGATCCAGAGGCGACCTATGTTGAAGACGATGTGCAAGTGGGAGCGGGCTCGGTGCTCTATCCCAACGTGTTTTTGCGCGGTCAAACACGAATTGGTGATTTTTCAGTGATTGAGCCAGGAACCATGATTACCGATTCAACCATTGGCGATCAGGTGCATGTGCGCACGGGCTGCTACATTTCGGAAAGCCGGGTTTCAAACAATGTCATCATGGGGCCCTATGCCCACTTGAGGCCGCAAACCGAGATCGGTGAAGATTGCCGAATCGGAAATTTTGTCGAGATGAAAAAGGTCAAATTTGCGAAGGGCGCAAAAGCCAACCACCTCACTTATTTGGGTGATGCGGAGGTCGGTGAGAACACCAACATTGGTTGCGGTACAATCACGTGCAATTACGCCACTGACAAAAAAAAATACGTCACCAAAATTGGCAAAGATGTTTTTGTGGGAAGCGACACTCAGTTTATAGCCCCGATCACGATCGGTGATGGGGCCGTTATCGGATCGGGCTCGACGATCACCAAAGATGTGCCGGCAGGAGCGCTCGCCGTCACTCGGTCACCTCAGATCGTGCGAGAGAATTACACGCCAAAGGCAAAGAAAGAGTAAATCTATGTGCGGGATAGTTGGCTACTATGGAGCGAAGGATCCTAAGTCTGTCATTCTCACAGGGCTGAAAGCGCTTGAGTATCGCGGTTATGACAGTGCCGGAGTCGCCATTTTGAATTCTTCTAAACTTGTGAGAGTTCGAGCCGAAGGCAAGCTCGCTAAACTTGAAGAAAAAATGGACAAAATGAGTTTTGATGGCCACTTAGGAATTGGTCATACGAGGTGGGCCACGCACGGTGTGCCGAGCGAACGCAACGCTCACCCCCACACCGCTGGCGGAATCAGCTTGGTTCACAATGGAATTATCGAAAATCACGCCGTGCTCAAAAATGAATTGGTCAAAGACGGCGTTCAAATTGAATCCGAAACAGACTCTGAGATTATTGTTCACCTCATTGCCAAAGAGGTAAATTCGGGATTGTCACTGTTAGAAGCCACATTGAAAGTGCGTCCTAAATTGCGCGGAGCTTATGCGGTGCTGGTAGTGAGTGAAAGTGAACCTGAAACCATCGTGGCGTTTAAAAGTGGTCCCCCTCTGGTCATCGGTCTCGCGCAAGACGAATCAGCCAAGTCGATTTACGTGGCCAGTGATATTCAGGCTTTGGTGCCCTACACCAGAAGAGTGGTATTTCTTGGTGACAACCAAGTGGCGTGCATGAATTCAGGCTCGCTTCTGCTATGGGATGGGACTGGCCACAAAATTGAGCCCAAAATCGACACTATTGATTGGAGTGAAGAAGCAGCTTCAAAAGGCGGCTTTGCTCACTACATGCTCAAAGAAATTTTTGAGCAGCCGCGCGCCGTCGCCGCGGCCATGCATCCTCACCTCGATGTCGCGGCATCGAAAGTGAAAATGAAATTGGCTGGCGAGTTGACCGTTCAAGATTTGGCCAAAATAGAGCGGGTATTCATAGTGGCGTGTGGCACGTCCTTTTACGCCGGTCTAGTGGGTGAGTATCTGATTGAGCGTTTGGGCCGTATTCCTGTGGAGTGCGACATTGCAAGCGAATTTCGCTACCGCTACCCCGTGCTACCGCCCAATTCTTTATTCGTGGTTATCTCGCAAAGCGGTGAGACCGCCGATACGCTTGCGGCAGTTCGACTAGCGAAGGACGCAGGCGTTCCCGTATTGAGCATTTGCAATGTGCGCTCAAGTTCGATTGACCGAGAGGCCACCGGACGACTTTATTTGAACGCCGGCACCGAGATTGGTGTTGCCTCGACAAAGGCGTTTTCAGCCACGTTGGCCATTTTGAATGTTTTGGCGCTCGAGTTAGCTAAGGCCAAAGGCGTTCTTAAGCCCGAAGTAGAAGCCGAACTGGTGGGGCAACTCTTGGCCGCTCCCTCACATATTGAAACTGTTTTGAATCTGGATAAATTCTTCAAGCGCGCCGCCATAGAACTGAAGTCTCACAAAGGGTTTCTTTATTTGGGCAGAGGTGTTCACTTTCCAATCGCACTCGAAGGTGCGCTCAAGCTCAAAGAATTGGCGTATATGCACGCCGAGGGTTATGCGTCTGGCGAGATGAAGCACGGGCCTTTGGCATTGATCGACAAGAATATGGGTATAGTGTCGCTTGTGCCTCATGATGAACTGTTCGAAAAATCGATGAGCAACCTCGAAGAAGCGCGTGCGCGCGGTGGGCAGATCATCGCGATCGGCACAGGCCACAATGCAGACTTAGAAAAAATCTCCAAATATTATATCTCTCTTCCTGAAGTTGACTGGTTCACTCTGCCGCTGCTTGAAGTCGTGCCCGTGCAGCTCATGGCCTATCATGTGGCGACCTCGCTCGGTCATGACGTGGATCAACCTCGCAACCTAGCAAAGTCAGTGACTGTCGAGTAGGAGTAGCGAGAGCCGCGTTTCTACTGTTCGCGTTAGATCGTGTTATTTGTCCGCAAATCTTTGTTGACGCTTTACGGGCTAGCCCATTTTAATGTTCCAGCCAATAAACCCAGGGAGGGAATATGAATATTCGTTTACTGTTTTCTTGTATTTTTCTTTTGGCCTCTACGGCCCATGCTGAACCACTTGGATTTTCACATGTTCTATCTGTGCAAAAAACCGCCAATGGTAATTTCAATGTGATTTGCTCGGATACTTCCATGGAAGAGGTCAGCGTTGAAGACCTGAACTCTGGAAATTTATGTTCACATGAAAGCCCTCAGCTTATCACGGGTGGCCATTACAATCGCACGGGTGGAGATTTGAGCGCTTGTGCACAGGACATCGCCTCGGTCATTGTGGGGGCAAACAGAGTCAGTGGCTTCACTCTTTTGCTTTGTAACGATCCCATCGAGCAGGTCTTGATGAGTTGCGAAGGTGCGCATTGTCAGGGACGTCACTTGCTCAATAGAAATTTTTTCTCTGAAGTCGATATCACCGGCAAAGACAAATACACTTGGACCCGAACCGCATTGGATGGAAGTGAACCCCCAGTTGTTGCGACGTTTGAAAAAGGTGAAGGTGTTTTTCTTGGCTCTAAGCCTCGTGGAATGGCCGGTCGCAAGCTGTAATCGTTTTTATATCTGTACCGGTTCAGTTGGAAGAGCGGGATCGGTATAGACAGTTTGAATTTCTGTTTTCCAATTCAAAATGGCCGATTTCGCCAATGAAATTTGATAATCTCGTCTTGCACGTTTGAAATCGGCTCGCTTGCGCTTTGCTGGCCCGTCATCAGGCAATTTTTCGACTTTCGGGAACAAACTGAAATTGATATTGGTGGGCTGAAAGAAATCATTGTCTTCGGTGATCCCATTGAGAAGAGAGCCAAAGGCTGAAGCTCGGTGAGGCAAGCGAGGCGTTTGGCCTTTGAGGGTGTCATTCAGAAAGTGTGCGACCATCAATCCTGTACAGGTGGATTCAAAGTAGCCTTCTACGCCTGAAACTTGGCCCGCAAAAAACAAAAGAGGGTCTTTGCGGCTCGAGAGCCATGGCGACAATTTCTTGGGCGATTGTATATAGAGATTTCGGTGCACGCTGCCCAATTTCAAAAACTCGGCGTTCTCAAGCCCCGGGATGGTTCGAAAAATCCTAACTTGCTCGGCGTACGCCATCTTGGTTTGAAATCCGACCATATTGTAGGCGGTGGCTTGTTTGTTGTCTTGCCTCAGCTGCACGACCGCGTACGAACGCTCACCAGTTTCTCCGTTTTTTAGTCCCTTTGGGGAGAGAGGGCCGAAGCGAAGAGTTTGTTGACCTCGCCGGGCCATTTCTTCGATCGGCATGCACCCGTCAAAATAGGGTGTGTCTTTTTCGAAGTCTTTGGGTTCGATTTTTTTAGAATTCAAAATTTCTTCAACCAATGTGTCATATTGCGGCTTGGTGAGTGGGCAGTTGAGGTAATCAAGATCACCTTTTTCAAAGCGGTCGCCCTTGTAGGCGATCTTCATATCAATCGATTCGGCATCAACAATGGGGGCGATTGCATCGAAGAAGTATAAAAATTCCTCGTCAAAATGCTCGCGCATAGATTGAGCCAGGCTCGAGTCGGTCAATGGGCCAGTTGCAATGACCGCAGGTCTGGGAATATCCATTATTGAGTTCACGACCTGGCGGCGAATTTGAATTCGAGGGTGAGATTCCAAAACTTCAGTGATCGATCTGGCAAAAAGCTCTCGGTCCACAGCCAAGGCCATCCCGGCTGGAACCTGAGCCGACTTGGCCATTTTAAGTATCAGGCTACCAAGCGCCTCGGCTTCCCACTTCAATTGGCCTGGGGCCGAATAATCTGTCAAACTGCCAAAAGAATTCGAGCAAACAAGCTCGGCAAAATCAGCCGTTTTATGCGCCGGGGTTGAGCGAATTCCTCTCATTTCAATGAGTTCGACCTCATGGCCCATCTCGGCAAGCTGAAAGGCACACTCTGAGCCGGCGAGGCCCGCGCCAACGACGGTAATGGCAGATCGAGTTGAACTTTGCGACATTGTACGCCATTGGTACTGGAACACCTTGTCCCCCGTCAACCGCGGTGGACGCCGAAAACCGGCCATGGTAAAAAAAATCATGAAGAAAAAGGTTCCTAGTGAACTCAAGCCTATTGCTGATGTATTGCAGAATCTGCTCACCAATCGAAAATCGGCACTGAGTGATCAGTTTATGCGTTGGAAGGTTTGGCAACAATGGAGACAAATCGTCGGTGAAAGCTTAGCTAAGCATTCAGAGCCCATCGCCTATAAAGGTGGGCGGCTTTACATTTGGGTCAAATCTTCAGCGCGAATGCAAGAAATTCGATTTTTTGAAAAAACGATTTTAGAAAAAATCAATCGCCACCTCTGTCAAAAATGGGTGCGGCAGATTCGCTTTACGGTTGATCGCATGGGCCTGCCTGAGGATCTTCAGATTCAATTTCCAGCAGACAATTCAGAAAGGCCTGGCTAGGTCGTCGAAAACCCCTAAGGCTTGCTGGTTTTTTTTTCATAGGTTTGAATGGATTCTCGAATCAGTGGCTTAAGAAACTGATTGCGCTGATTTGAGCCCACGATGCCGAGTAAGCGATTGTGTAAGCTGGGGTCATTGATAAGAGCGCCCAAAGTGCCTTGCCCCGCATCGAGTTTTCTCATGACACTGTTGAGCGGCACCAACGTTTCTGTTCGAACAATCTTAAGGGTCTCGCGCGCCTCGTAGGCGGCACTCGCCAAATTGGAGATCAGATGGCGACCGTCGCCGTCTTTGTTGATTCCCTCAAGCAGAATGCGCATCTCTTTGATCACGTTGACGACCTCGCCAAATTCGGCACCCTTAGCGGCCATAATGTCTAAGAAATCTGGCGACCGATCCGTCTCGAGCATTTCACCTTCTTGTAAAGCCGGTGCTCCAAACGGACCGGGCTGAATAAATATGTATTTATCGCCGAGCGCGCCTTGAGTTTTAATCGTGGCCATTGAACCTTTGGTGATTCTTGCTTGAGCCCCTTGATCAATTTTGACCGTCACTTCAACTTCATTCGAGTCGGCTTTGAAATCGAGCTCAGTCACGTTGCCTATGGGCACTCCGCTCAATGAGACGACGCTGCCTTTAGCTAACCCTTGAACTTGGGGCAACATGACCTTGAGCGCATAAGTTCGTTTCAAGATCCACTTGTCACCGCCCAAAAGAATAATAGAAACACAAAAGAGAATGACCCCGGTTAAGGCAAACAGTCCAACTTTGATCTCGCTTCTCTTGGTGCTTTCCATTTATTCGCTTTCTCCTGAGATGAACTTCTGAATTGAGCTCCCTTGTCGTTTTTCTAATTCGCTCACAAGAGCCTGATCTTTAACGACCCCATCAGCCAATAGGCAAAAACGATCGCAAACCGCCACGGCAGTGGGCATATCGTGAGTCACAAATATGGATGTGACCCCTTTGGCCTTGAGGCGAAGTACGATTTCGCGAATTTTAAGAGTGTTGTGCGGGTCGAGGCCGGCCGTGGGCTCATCATACAAAATGACGTCGGGACCAATCATCATAGAGCGCATAAGCCCCACGCGCTTTTGCATTCCACCCGAGAGTTCCGCGGGCAACTTATCTATGGCATGCAAAAGATCAAATTCACTGAGCTGTTCGGTGACACGTTCTCGAATCTCGCTCTCAATGAGCTCGGTGTGTTCTCGAAGTGGATAAGCCAGATTTTCATAAACGGTCATCGAATCAAAAAGAGCGCCATTTTGAAACACATAAGCCACTTTTTGCCTGACTCGAATAAGATCGCGTTCGCGATATTTTGATATTTCTTCGCCTTCTATCCATATTTCCCCGGAGTCAGCTCGCTCTAAGCCAATGAGGCTTCTTAGCACGACAGACTTTCCGACCCCTGAGCCGCCGACCAAACCCAAACACTCACCTTTATTGACCGTGAACGAGACATCGCGGTGAACTTCGCGCCCTTGAAAACTCTTGCTGAAGTGCTTCACGTCAATTAAAGCCATTGTTCAAACAACCAATAGAATTTAGTTAAGAAGTAATCGCCAACCAAAATAAAAATAGACGAGGTGACCACTGAATAGGTGGTGGCGTTTCCGACGCCCTTTGTGCCACCTTTGACATTCAACCCATAATAGCAGGCAACGGTCGCGATAATAAGCGCAAACACAGGTGTCTTCATAAGGCCCGACATAAAATCTGCGATCGTAATCGTTTGAAAAACCTTTTGCATAAAGAAAACCGGGTCAAGTCCAAGATCATTTGCCCCAACAAGAAGCGCGCCGGTGATACCTACAAAATTGGCCATAATAGCAAGAATCGGAATCGCGATAAGGCACCCCAGGACGCGAGGGATTACAATTTTTTTAATTGGCGAAGTGCCAAGTGCCCGAATCGCATCAATCTGCTGAGTCACTGTCATAGAGCCAATTTCAGAAGTGATGCCAGCGCCAACGCGAGCCGCGAGCATGAGGCAAGTAAAAACAGGTCCCATCTCTCGAACAATCGACATCGAAACAATTTTTGGAATGTAGAGTTTGCCTCCAAACTTTTCAAGACCCAAACCAAACTGAAGGGCCATGACCATTCCGGTCGAACCGGCGGTGATAAAGACCAACGGCATAGACCGGATTCCAACTTGATAGATTTGATCTAGGATCAAGCGAATGTAAATGGGCTTTCGAAAGAATTCAGAGGCCACTTGCTTGCCGAGAATGGTGGTGCCACCAAATAGCTTTATGATTTCAAACTGGAGTGTTCTCATGGGGCGCGAAACTCCGAAGTGAACTTTTCAAAATCGGCAACATTCATTTTGAATTTCGAAACCACTCCGACTAAACTTAAGATATAAAGGCACTGGTTTCTTTTGAAAACTCTAAGGTCAACGGCCGTCTCAACCCCATCTACTTTGCCTTGAGCCATGACATGTCGCCCTTCTCGGCCCTGAATTTCAACTTTGTCAGATTTTTGAATTTCAACCTGGCTGAGACCAGAAAGAACGCCGTTTACGATTTGATCCAGTGGGGGGTCGCCGGGATCGCCGCACTCACTAAAAAACGAAATGGTATTGCCGTTTTCGCCGTTTCTCCAGGCGCGATCAACGGTGCTGTCTTCGTACTCTTTAAAAGGTCCAGAGGGCTCGTTGAGTTTTACGCCCTCGGCCTTCTTCGAATTTTTATTGCCCACGTTTACGGTTACGCATCCGCTTAGAAACAGGCCAATTGTAAAAAGCAAAATTCGATTCATGTCGGTGCTCAATCCCAGATGCCAGAGTTCTATATTATCAATCGGTACAAATTCTCACTGCCTCAAGTCGTGTCATTGATTTGTCCTGTGCTCGTAAGAATCTGACGATTCTAGACTGAACGTGGGGCCAGTTCAATGAGCTAAATGCCTGAATGTTCGTAGTAAAAATATCTGGCACTAAAACTGCTTTACATGACACCGGAGACATCTGCAATTAGGGGCTAAACTTTTGACAGGACGTCGAATCAATATCTTTGTCTGTATTTTCACTAGCCTAATCGCTATGGCGGGCAACCAGGCCTATGGGGCAGTTGTGCGTGCAGAGATTTCACGCTTGGCCGACACCGCACACTTAGAATTTAAGGGCGCTGAAAACTGGAATTATGATCTTAAGCAGACCGGCAAAAACGAGATCCAGCTTTCGGTGTATCCAGTTGATGACGCGAGTTTGGCTGGAATTCAGTCATTTCGAGATGCGTTGATTCAAAACATCGAGGTCGATCGCAACGGCCCGGACGGTACATACCTTTTCAAATTTAAGCTGACGAGCGAGGATGTGGAGTCGTTTCACTACCTCACCGATGATCCTTCGCGTCTGATTATAGATTTTTATAAAAAATCTGAAGAGGTTGCCGAAAAAAAATCTGTTGCAGCCACATCGCCAAAAGCGGCAAAAAAGTCACAAGTCGCGTCTAAAAAAGCAGCTGCCGATGCGCTAGTTTCTAAAAATGGCTACAAGGCTGTACCTAAGGTGAACCGGGGACCCGCGGGTGACGAGTTCCTTGAAGTACCCAAAAAGCCAGACGAGCCAGATCCCAAGCTCAAATTTGGAATCTTCGACGGTGGCGACGACAATTACGATCGGTTTCGTATCAAAGACTACGAAATACGCGAAGAAGCCATTATCGCTTCAAAATACAATGTTTACCTTCCCTTCCCCATGCTGAAAATGAACGCCAGTGAACTCGATCGCATCCTCGAGCGTCGACCTGAGTATGTGATCAATCCCAAAAGCTCCAAAGAAAACAAAGAGGCACGCCTCTTACTGACTTTGTTCAATAGAAATCGGCACGCCGTGTATTTGAAAACGTATGAATACTTTGTGAAAAAGTATCCTGAGTCTCAGTATCTTGAAATTCTTAAGAATTTGACGGCGTCTGTTCACCTAGAGCGTTGGAGAAAGTCGGGAGAGAGCGCTGATTTTGAGCGAGCCCAAGCCTTGTATAATGAACTTGTACAGAAGTTTCCTGAGAGTCCCCTTCGAGAGCACAATTACTTGATACTGGCCTTTGCTCAGCTTGAACGTGGGGATGCTCTGAGCACTTTGCAGACATTTGAGGGGTTTTTAAAAGAGTATCCGAAATCACAAGAGGTCGCGCAAATTCGCATGGGATTAGCTGAGGCGTATTTGATTTTGCGCCGATTCGATGAAGCCAAATCAGTCTATGAAGGCATCATCAACGAGTTTCCCAAAACGGCCAATGCTCGTGAGGCGCGTTATCGACTCGGCGACGTGGAGTTTTTGCGAAAAAACCTTTCGGGCGCCATATTGGCTTATGCTTCGGCGATCAAAGACCTTCCCGCCGACACAACGGTGTATCCCAATGCTTTTTTCAATATGGCAGAGGCTAAATTTTGGCAAAAAGACTACAAAGAGTCGCTCGAAGACTATGTGAAATTCGTAAACCTGTTTCCTACAAATCCAAATGGCGGATACGCGCTCACTCGAATTGGTGAACTGCTCGATATTTTGGGCGCCGATCAAACAAGAGTCATGGGGGCATTTTTAGAGAGCTTCTTTAGGTTTCCCAAGCATCCGGGCGCTCTAGTGGCTCGCATTCGAATGGTGAGTCGCCAAATGCAGGGTATGAAAGAAAAAGAACTCAAAAAAGGTTTAGATGAAATTGAGAAAATTTCGTCGGAACTGCACATAGAGGGCATGAAAGAATTCACCAATCTTATGGTGGCCGAAGGGCTGACGGGGCGGGGCGAATATCTTGAGGCCATTGATCGCCTCATCACCTACTTTCAGAAAAATCCGGGCTCATCGAATCTGAACGTCATTAAATCAAGGGTACTTAGAAACATCTCCAACCAGATCAAATCGCTAGTCGATGCTGGAAAGTTCATGGGGTCCCTTGAATACTACTCTAAATACGCGGGCAATTGGCTTAAAAACACAGATCGCATTGATGTTCCGTATTTCGTCGGTGCTGCGTTTGAAAACGCGGGCGCCTACGACGAGTCGATTCGAATCTATGAACAAGCTCTCAAGCGCCGACTAGCGGTTGTGGGCACAGTTGAAGAAAAAGAACGAAAAGTGCAAGAGCATCTCCCGTCGGTTGGAAGTTTACATCTCAGACTGGCTGCGAGTGCGGTGGCCGAGCGAGAATATTTAAAAGCATATGGGGAACTCAAAGAGATTGCGCGAAATGCCGAGCTGACCCCGAAAGAACAAATTGAAAGCGTTCAGCTCAGTGCCACAGTATTTGAGAGTCGAAACGATTTTGATCGGGCTCGGCGCGCCCTTGAACAATTGGCCGAGACATGGAAGGGCGACCCAGCGCTTGTGGCGCCAGTTCACTTGAGGTTGGCCGAAGCCTATTTAAAATTAAAAGACCCCGCAAAAGCCGAAGGCCATGCCAACAAAGCACTTGCTGCCGACACAAAAGATTCGCCTGTAGGTCCAGAGGTCGTGAAAATGGCCCTTCAAGTGAAAGGTGAGGCGCTCTTGAACCAAGGCCGCTCGCTGGCCGCAGTGGAAGCCTTTCAAGGCCTGCTAGAACGATTTGAATCGCAATTCCCGCTCGCGCAGGTTCGCTATCAGGCGGGTGAAATACTTTTCAACGAGGGCGATCTAACGGGCGCCACAAAAATTTGGGAAAAATTAAAAGGCCACGATGGGGATCTTCTATGGAAAATTGGTCAAGAGAAAATTGAGGATGCGAGATTTCGAGACGACTACGAGAAATATATAAATCGCATTCCGGCAATGGCTACACGATCGGGAGGAAAATCTAAATGAATTTATCGAGCTCCGTTTTGCCAAGCTTGGATCTTCGCATGAAACGGCTATATGAAATGGCTGAAAGCGTCGCTGCAAGTCGAGCCTCAGTGCTAATCAGTGGCGAGAGCGGAACGGGCAAAGAAGTTTTGGCTCGCTTTATTCATGAGAAAAGCCAAAGGTGTGCCAATCGCTTTATCGCACTCAATTGTGCGGCTGTACCCGAAGGTCTTCTTGAAAGTGAGCTCTTTGGTTTTGAACGGGGCGCCTTTACAGGTGCGGACCAAAGAAAAATCGGTAAGTTTGAACAGGCTAATGAAAGTACCTTTCTTTTGGACGAAGTCAGCGAGCTGCCCCTGCTATTGCAAACAAAATTGTTGCGGGTACTCCAAGAGGGTGAGGTTGAAAGATTGGGTGGGCACACAGCCATTAAGATCAACACCAGAATTGTCGCGACCACCAATCGAAACTTGAAACAGATGGTGAAAGACGGCAGCTTTCGAGAAGATCTGTTTTATCGCCTCAATGTGATCCCCCTCGAGATTCCTCCGCTGAGGCAAAGACCGACGGACCTAGAGGCCCTAGTTTTGGCATTTGTTCTCGATTCGTGCCGAGAAAATGGGCTCGCCACTATGTCCGTCCCCGAGTCCGTTATGATCACCCTAAAGTCTCATAGCTGGCCCGGAAACATTCGAGAGCTCAAAAATTTTATTGAACGAAGTGTTTTGTTGAGTAGCGGAAGTGAACTGCAAGTGGAGGCCTCGGCATTTAAAGATTTTGGGTCTCCGCATTCAGAGGGCCTCAACCAATTGAAACCCGGGATGACCGTCGAAGAGGCCGAGCGTCTTTTGATTTTAAAAACACTCGAGCACACAAGCCAGAATCGCACTCGCGCAGCTGAAATGCTGGGAATCAGCATCAGAACTTTGCGAAATAAGCTTTCAGAGTACAGGGGGCAAGTTCATGAAACCGATCTTTGACAAAACCACGGATGCATTGGGCGCATCACTCAAACTTCGCTCGCTGAGACAAAACATAGTGTCGTCGAACGTCGCCAACGCCGAAACACCTGGCTACAAAGCAAAAAAAGTCGATTTTGAAGAGGCGTTAGCGAGGGCCATCGATCTCGAAGGAATTGGCTCTGAGATGAGTCCCGCGCAGGACCATTTCGCAATGGGCACAGGGTCTATTTCGAGATCTCGGGCAGACGTGTATGACAACCCAGAAGGCGCCACTCGAAATGATGGCAACAGTGTGGATCTTGAAAGTGAAATGGCTACACTTCAAGAGAATTCAATTCTCTACAAGGCGGCCTTGCAACTGATGAACAAAAAATTAGCAGCGATGAGATATGCTGTGACTGAGGGAGGTCGATAGTGGACTTTTCGACCGCCCTTCGCGTTTCGGCTAGTGGTCTAGCCGCTCAGCGTACGCGCATGAACACGATCTCTTCAAATATAGCCAATATCAATACAACTCGTACCCCCGAAGGGGGCCCCTATCGCCGCAAAGATGTTGTGCTCGAGGCGATGCCCGATGCCCGAAACTTTGGTGAAATGGTGACGATGCCACCTAACGACAACATTCAGCGGGTGCAGGTGACAGACGTGAGCGTCGATCGAAAAGCGGTCGATCTTCGCTATGAACCTGATCACCCTGATGCAAATGAAGAGGGATACGTGGCGTATCCGAAAATTAACTTGATGGAAGAAATGGCCAATATGATTCAGGCTACTCGCTCTTACGAGGCTAACGTCTCGGCGATTCAAGCTTCGAAGGATATGGCCTTAAGTGCGTTGGAAATCGGCAGATAATTTTTTTGCTCACGGTAGGCAAAAAAGTTCTGCTAAACTTTAACTATGAAGGGGGCAAGCCATGGACGGTTTGACCATCTCAAATTCGAATAGTCTTTTGGAGTCAGGATCGACTCTTAAAGAAATGCGAGACGCGCGCCTCAAAGTGCCGAGCTCTCCTCACCCTTCAGTGGCCGACACATCCTCGCCCAAAACTTTTGCGGATACCTTAAAAGATGTAGTTAACAGTGTGAATGACGCACAAAAGTTGGCTGACAAAAAAGCCCAGCAGTTGGCGACGGGGCAAAATCGCGACATCGCGGATGTGATGATTACGTCTGAAAAAGCTGACATTGGTCTGAAATTGATGGTGTCGGTGCGAAACAAGATCATTGAAGCTTACCAAGAAATCATGAAGATGCAGGTGTGATGAGTGTCTAAGTTAATCAGCCATTTTATTATTCAATTTCGGGGATTTTTCAAAAGTCTGACCCCTGTGAAGCGAATGTCGATTGTTGCGGCGGCCTCGATTGCCGTCGTTGGAATCTTTGTGGTGATTGCACTGCTTACAGGAACCAATCACGTTCCCCTCTTGACCAACGTCGGGCCTGATCAATTGCCTCAAGTCGTCGATCAATTGCAAAAACGGGGGGTTCCGTTCAAGTTGGCCGACGACGGACGAACGATTTTGATTGCGCGAGAATTGCTGCACGCCACTCAAATGGCCATTATGACGGATCTTGGGGGCACCAAGGTCGGGCAGGTGGGCCTTGAGCTGTTTGATAAGCAAGACTTTGGTACGACCTCCTATGCGCAAAAAATCAATTATCAACGGGCGCTTCAAGGCGAACTGATGCGTTCCATCAACACGTTGAACGCGGTTAAGCAGTCCAAAGTGATATTAGCTCTGCCGGTGAAGAAGACATTTTTAGAAGAGGGCGGAACGCCTTCGGCCTCGGTCGTTTTAGAGCTGCATCCGGGCAAGAGCCTGATGCCTGAGCAAGTCAAAGGTATCACTTATTTGGTTTCGAGTGCGGTTGAAAACCTGGAGCCAGAGCGAGTGACGGTTGTCGATTCACGCGGAAAAGTGTTGTCGAAGAACAAAGACGCGAACTCCTTGGTCAACAGCGATCTACTCGAACAAAAAACAAAAGTTGAAGAAGAACTTGAACAGCGTATTGAGTCTGTTTTGGCAAAAGTTGTCGGCACGGGCCGAGTGATTGCCCGCGTGGATGCCACATTGAATCCACGCTCCAGCGTGACAACGCAAGAAGAGGTCAACGCCGACGGCACGGCCTTGAAATCGCAACAAACTGAAGAAGAGCTCCTTGATGGTGCTAGGTCGAACCCCTCTGGCGTTCCCGGTGCGAGAGCTAATCTTCCTGGAGCAGAAGACACAGGAACAGTGGGCTTTAGGCAAAACGTAAGAAAAGAACTCAAAACCTCCAACTTCGAAGTTCCGAAAACGACAAAAAATACCAGAGAAATGGCCGGCGGAATCGAACGCGTGTCCGTGGCTGTTTTGGTCGATGGCGTGGTCAAAAACGTCAAGGGCGAAAATGGCGAAATCACCGAAGAGTGGTCGGCTCGCACTCCCGAAGAAATGGCAAAACTTGAGCAGATCATTAAGGGTGCGATTGGGTTTTCTGACAAACGCGGCGATTCGGTGACCATTCAAAATATTGCATTTCAAAAAGAAGACTTTCTTGAAGCTGAAAGACTGCTCACGACTTTAGAGCGCAAAAAATTATTGAACTCAGTTTTGAAGTGGGCCGTTTTGAGTTTGAGCTTAGGACTCTTCTTCTTTCTCGTGATCCGTCCATTCATGCGCTGGATCACAGACAGTTTTCAAGACACGGTTGAAGATATGTTACCAAAAACCATTGAAGAGCTAGAAGAGTTGCAATCTGTAGACAACTCTTTGCCAGGAATGTCTGGTGCTCTTCCAATTCTTGAAGAGTCACTGGATCCAAACAAGGCTGAGAGCGAACTGCTAAAAGAGCGAATCATGAACTTGATGGAGCTGGATACTGAAAAGGCAGCCGGTGCGTTTAGCTTGTGGTTAAACAGGAGAGACATATGAACGTCATTCGCCTAGTGAAGGTTGACAACATCAAGTATGAAGATCTGCGCGGATTTGAGAAGGCCGCCATCTTGGTCAACTATCTGGGCCCTGAAGCGGCCAAGAAACTCTTTAAATTTGCCGATGACGGTGACATTCGAAAGCTCTTGGGTGTGATGCAAAAGTACCGAATCGTGCCCGTTGAAGTGACCAAACGAGTTCTTGAAGAATACTATGAGTTGATCAGTGAATCTGCCGAATACATTTTTTCTGAAAACTCGACTAACAAAGAAACCGTCATCGATGCTGTAGGTGAAGAGCGTGCGCGGGGCATATTAGGTCACTTGGCGGCAGCGGCACCAGCGGCCCGAAATCTCGAGAGCCTTGAAATGGTAGACGCAAAGTCACTGTCTAACTTTTTATTAAACGAACATCCTCAAACTATTGCCGTGATTTTAGCTCACTTGGAGCCCGAGAAAAAAGGTGAGGTTCTCAAAAGGCTTCCTGAATCTTTGCAGGCGGAAGTTGTGCTGCGTCTCTCGAACCTAGATCACGTGGCGCCCGAGCTTATCGCCGAAGTAGACCGAGTGCTTCGCCAAGAACTTTCGACAATTGGCACTGTGGAGCAAGCCTCTCTTGGTGGAGTTCAGCCGGTTGCGGAAATGCTCAACGTTATGGACAAAAACACTGAGACCGCCATTATGTCGCGCATTGAAGAAAAAGATCCGATCTTGGCCGAAGAGATTCGTAAACTCATGTTTGTGTTCGAAGATATTATCAAAATCGACGACAAAGGCATTCAGACGCTGCTCAAAGAAGTTCCCAACGACAAGTTGTTGTTGGCACTCAAAACGGCGAACGAAGAAATTCGAACCAAAATTTTCAAAAATATTTCTCAACGTGCGGCCAAGCTCTTACAAGACGATCTTGGGAATATGGGACCAGCGCGACTGTCCGATGTCGAAGGCGCGCAGGTCGAGATCGTCAATACAGCTCGTCGTTTAGAGCAAGAAGGAAAAATCCTGATTGCGCGCGGTGGATCTGAAGACGCATTGGTTTAGTGAGTTGAAAGGATAGGTCATGGGTTTGGAGAAGGGTATTATCAAAGCCAACCATGCGGCATCGCAGACCTTTGACTTTAAACCTCGAGATATCAAGCTCAGCCCCTCTGGATCGGCCGTTGAGTACGCGGAAGAGGTGATTGCGAAACCTTCAGCTTTTGCCATTTCAGATCTTTTGGCGCAACAAACGGGCATAACTAAACTTCAATCTGAGGCGCAGCAAGATTCTATCAATGCCAAAGTTTTAGAGAAGTTAAAAGAGGTCGAAGAAAAAGCTTACAAAGAGGGCTTTGACCTGGGGACGATTGAAGGTTCAGAGAAGGCCTTTGTCGAGGCGCAGGCCAGTTTGCTCGAGAGTCAAAAGGCGCTCGAGAACATTGTGAAAAGCATCGAAAATTTGAAACGGCAAATCCTCACGGACAACGAAGAGGCTTTGGTCAATCTGCTCTTTCAAATTGGCAAGCGCATAGCGCTTCGAGACCTAACAGAGCATCGAGAGGCCGCGGTTGAAATTCTCAAAGATGTGCTGCTTCAGATGAGTGATGACGAAAAAATCACCGTTAAGCTTTCGCCCGAGGATCTTTATTTTATCGAAACTTTGCAAGACAAGGCCAAAGAGAAAATTCAAGGGTTAGAACGCACACGGTTACTCGGTGACGAGTCCGTCAAGTCGGGCGGAGCATTGATCGAATCTGAATTTGGCACCGTTGATGCGACGGTCGAAGAGCGGGTTGAGCGAGTGTGGCAAACTCTTCAGTCAAAGATTCCAAAGCGAAATGCAAACACCGATGGGACATAGACTGTGGAGTCGGTAAATCTAAAAAAATATGAAAAGGCACTGGCGACAGCGCAGCTCACTCGCGACATTGGCAAAGTCACTCATGTTACTGGTTTTTTAATTTGCGGCTATATTCCTGAGGCTTCGGTGGGGAGCGTCTGCGAAATTTTCCCCAATTCTGGGGCCCAAAGTTTTCTGGCTGAGGTGGTTGGGTTTCGTGACAGAGAAGTGTTGTTGATGCCCCTTGGTGAAATGTCGGGCTTAGGGCTGGGTTCTAGAATTTTAGTTCGGCGTTCGGTGGCTTCGGTGGGCGTGGGCGAGGGTCTTTTGGGTCGGGTCATCAATGGACTAGGTGAGCCTATTGATGGTCTTGGTGATCCGAACGTGTCAGACGAAATGCCTCTTTATGGAGAAGCCAACAATCCACTTGAAAGACCACCCATTCGCGAACCCATGAGTGTGGGCGTGAGGGCGATTGATGCCATGCTGACTTTTGGACAAGGTCAGCGTTTAGGCATTATGGCGGGCTCAGGTGTTGGAAAATCAGTTTTGATTGGAATGATGGCAAGAAACTCGGCGGCCGACGTGAACGTCATCGCATTGGTGGGTGAGCGAGGCCGAGAGGTGAGAGAGTTTATCGAAGAGTCTCTTGGACCAGAAGGTCTTAAAAAGTCAGTTGTGGTGGTCGCGACAAGTGACCAAAGTGCTCTCGTGAGAACTCGCGCCGCATTTGTGGCCACAACCATCGCCGAATACTTTAGCGGAACCGGAAAAAATGTTCTTCTTGTCATGGATTCGGTCACTAGGTTCGCGATGGCGCAAAGGGAAATCGGTTTGAATGTTGGCGAGCCGCCCACCACAAAAGGCTATACGCCGAGCACATTTGCGCTTTTGCCCAAGCTATTAGAGCGGGCGGGCCGTTTTGAAAAAAAAGGCAGCATCACTGGATTGTACACGGTCTTGGTTGAAGGCGATGACATGAATGATCCTATAGGTGACGCCGTTCGATCTATTGTGGATGGGCACATTGTTTTGACTCGTGAGTTGGCCCAGCGCGGTCACTATCCAGCGATTGATGTGCTTCAGAGCATTTCTCGAGTGATGAGAAACGTGGTGTCTAATGAGCATTACACGCGCGCTTCTCTGACCCGTGAAGTGATGTCGATTTACAAAGAGGCCGAAGATCTAATCAACATTGGTGCCTACAAATCCGGCGCCAATCCTCGAATTGATCTGGCGGTTAAGCTGAACCCTGTTATCGAAAGTCTGCTTAGACAATCTAGTGATGAAATCTCTAGCTACAACGATGCTGAGAGAATGTTAATGGGGATTGGATAGCTATGGCGTTTCGATTTTCGCTTGAACCTGTCCGTAAACACAGAAAGCGCCAAGAGGAGCTCGCCAAACGAGACCTAATGGAGGCGCAAGCCAAAGTGCAACGGGTGTTAGAGGAAATCGAGGCTATGTACAATCGTGCAGATGAAGTGCGCCGCGAAATATTTATGGCCCAGGGCCGTGGCCTTGCCAAGGACATTGAGCTAGTACGCCAAATGGAGTTTTTTTTAATCGGCCATCGAGTGCGAATTAAAAAAAAGAGAGAAGTCGCTCGGGAGTTGATGATGTCAGAAGAGGCCTACCTCGAAAAATTGGTCGAGGCTTCGAAGGATCGAAAGGCCATGGAAAAATTGCGAGAGAAGAGATTGAGTGAATACAAAATTAAAATGGCAAAACTTGAGGCCAAAGAGCTTGATGACATTTCAACGATGCGCCATTCGCGGAGGCTCAGATGAGTGGATACGATCAGTTTTTCAAAAAAGCGCAGCAGGTCAAACGGGGCGCAGGGTCGTTGCCTCGGCAAGATCAGACTGAGGCGAGTTTGAGAAAGATGTTGAGGGTGAAATCGCGGCCTCCGTTTCCGCTCAAGATTGTGGCCGGCTTGGTGATAAGTCTGGGAATGGCTGGATTTTATCTGGCCAACCCCGAAAAAATTGAGACTTTTTTCGACCGAATTGAAGTGCAAGGGGTGAGCCGAGTCGCGGCAGAAAGTTCCGCCCCGGCGAAACCAGCAGCGGCAAAACCTGCCGCCAAAGCTGAACAGGCCTCACCCGACGTTGGTCAAAAGGTGGAGTCAGATGTTCAAGAAGAGTTCAGTCATTTCAAGGTATTGAGAAAACGAAAAGATGAGTTGGATGTTCGTGAAAAAGAGCTGGGAGAGTTGGAAGAGGAATTGCAAAGGCAAAAGGGTGAGCTCGACAAAAGAATTCAGCAACTTGAACAAATGCGAACTCAGATTGCGCAAGTTCTGAAAGACAGGGTCGAGGTGGACCAGGAGAAGGTGACGAAGTTGGTTGATCTTTACGCGAACATGAAGCCCAAGCAAGCCGCTGAAATCATCGGCTCGATTAATGAGGACTTGGCGATTGAGGTTTTGGCTAAAATGAAAAAGAAAAACGCAGCGGAAATTATGAACTTGCTATCACCAGACAAAGCCAAGGTTTTGTCGGAGCGATATACAGGGTATCGGCGGGGCCGATCCAGCGAGCCGAAGGGATAGAGTTTTTAAATGTTAGTAAGTAAGAGCCCGATTTTGAATACTTTCACCACTCGCCCAGAGGGCAAGGCCGCGCCCAATCGCGCTGCCGATGGGGAAGAGAGCAAGGCGGGCGAATCGAGCAAAGATTCACTTTTTTCGAGTCTAGAAAAAAGTCAAAAGCGAGTGAATGACTCGAGTTCAAAGTCAGACTCAAAAGATTCCAAATTTACACCGCTTCAAAAATCGGCTGCGCAAAAATCAACGGACCGAAAAGCTTCTGAACCTGCACGAGAATTTGGAGAGTTTAAGCAAATCCTCGAGTCTAAAAACTCCAGCAGCGACGATCAGGTGAACGCAACTCAAGAAGGCTCCGAAGTTCAAGCTTCAGGGTTCAGTGGTGGTATGATGCCCAATCCGGGCGTGAATACCACGCCGCCGTCGGATCGAGGGTTAGTTGACACCAATCAAATCGCGCTGCCGATGGGTAAGGGAAAATCAAAGGCCGTTGGCGGTGAAGTTGACCCCAACATCGACTCACTCACGCGCCGAGTGGTTTGGAATGATTTCTTAAGAAAAATGCGAGAAGAGTTTGGCGTCTCTGTCGAAGACGTTCTTGGCGCATTTGCGTCGCTCACTGCTGAAGATCTCGCGAAGCCTCCACATGAAACCGTAGATAAAGTGGTGATGGCACTGGGGTTAGATGAGCAACAGTCTCAGTTGGCAAAACAGTACTTCACCGCCTTGATCGACAAAACCGAGTCAAAGAGCATGGGCGAAGAATTGGCGGCATCAAAGCGCCAAATTAGCCTCTCGCTCATGTCTCAACGCGAGCTTCAGCGAAAAGAATTGCAATCTTCACTCGAACGCATGAACCATAATTTCTTTATGCAGGGCCAAGCGCCAAAAGCTCAGACTCCCGTGGCTGATCCAGGATCGGCCCAGGCGCCGTCTGGCAATATGAAATCTCAAATGCCAGTCGGGATGCAAGCGGCGGGCGTGGCGCCAGCCGCGAGTCCAATTGGCGCGAATCCCAATTTGGGCTCGGTCAATCCTATGCCATCTGAAAATGGAATGGTCGATTCAGTGGCCACTAAGAGTTTAAATAGTGGTGAGAAGACGCAGCTCAGTCAGAACGCCTATGCTCAAAAAGGCGAGGCGCCTGCTGTTGACCTCGATAGTTTGATTCAAAAATTTACTGTGACTAACGACGTGGCGCCAAAAGAGTTACCTATCGCCCCAGCAAGTGAATCTATGGAATCTATTTTGGGGCGATCTATGAGCCAATCTGCTAAAGGCGCCTCGGCCACAGCGAGCGCCGCAGCTCCAGTTGCCGTTGCGGGAGCGTCGGTGGCCGCAGGTCTTGGTGGATTACTCACGGACTCAGAGGATTCTGAAGATATGATTGATTTCGACTCAGAAGGAATGCCTGTCGAAGCGAATGGATTTGCGGGAGCCACAAAGCTAAATGGCGATGCAACTATTCAGAGTCCTCAGGCCCCAGCTCAACCTAATCAAGTCACGGTTCCTGAGGTGATTGAATCCGCACAGGTGTTGGTACGCGAGGGCGGCGGAGAAATGAAGGTCACTCTGAACCCGGATGGCCTTGGCGAAGTGGCTTTGAAAGTGAATGTTGAAAACGGCAAGGTGAGCGTACAAATGATCACCGAAAGCGACGAAGCTAAGCGCCTAATAGAGCGTGAACTCGGCGGGCTAAAAAACAGTCTGATGGTTCATGATTTGGCAGTAGACACTATTAAGGTGGACACAGCCACTCACTTAGGAAAGCAGCTTGAACAGCAGTATCAAGAGGCGCAAAGGCAAATGGCCCACCAGGCGCTCGAGCAGTTTAGACAAGATCAGCAAGGATGGCGCAAATCTTTCTTTGAAGTTCCAAGTGCAAAGGCCTATCAGAGCCAGGCCGACGCTCCCAGTGATGTTCAGGCTCCCTCAGGGTCACGTAAAAAAGAAGCCCGCCGATTAGATTTGGTGGCATAGGGATGAAATGTTCAATATAAAAGCGGGTTCACAAACATTTTCTGCAGCTCCTCAGCGAACAGATTTTGACCCGGACCGAACGCAGAATATAAGTGCCAAAGACAAAGAGAATCTCTTTCAAGGCGAAGAGATCGGCGACACTCTCAATAAACTGACAGATCCCAACTGGACCGATCCCGCTAAAAAAATGCGCACGGTTGGTAACAATCAGCTTGGCAAAGATGCTTTTTTAAACCTACTTCTGACGCAACTGAAAAATCAAGACCCTACAAATCCACTTAAGAGTCATGAGATGGCGGCACAGCTCGCGCAATTCACTTCGCTTGAGAAGTTGCAAACTATCAATGATGGGATTGAAGGGCTTCGCGCTGACAAAAAGCCCGATCAGAACTTTCAGGCACTGTCTTACATAGGGCACACCATCACTTCTGACAATTCAAAGATTAGCCGTTCGAGCAACACGTCGACTCACGACATTCGCTTCAAACTCGCGGCGGATGCCCAAACGCTTTCTGTAAAAATAAAGAACGCACAAGGGGCGGACATTCGCGCCTTTGACTTAAAAGGGTTGAAGTCGGGTCAAAATGCGATTGAGTGGAATGGAATTCAAGATGACGGGCAAGCGGCTCCCGCAGGTGACTATGTCGCCGTCCTTGAGGCCGTTGGCTCAAACGGCAAAAAACTAATGGCCGAGACTAAACTCGAGGGCACGATTACGGGCGTGAACTTCACTCCAAAAGGTCCACAACTTCTAATAGGCAATCAGGTTGTGGATATGCGTGATGTGAAATCCATTTCTGATCCAAGGGCCGCAGCTCAAGGGCAAATGATGCCCACGGGAGTTCTCAAGGCTCCCGCGGTCACTGACCCCGCTTCAAAAGTGAAGCCTCAGGCCGGAGCCAAAGCAAAACCCGTTGGTGATGGAAATATCAATGATGTGGCCATGGATCAGGGCTTGATCAATATTTTGAACAAGCAGGGCGCCAAAGCGGGAATGGAAGGCACGTGAAAAACATCGGTCCCTCTTTACCGATAGTCGGTTCAAATCCTCTCGTTGAGAGAGGGCTAAAGCCGTCGAATGGTTCAGTGGGCGGGGCCGACTTTAAAAAAGAGCTTGAAGCGCTCGCAAATGAAAAAATAAATAAAGCTGGGGGGCTAACTTCCAGTCCATTGAAGTTTTCAAATCATGCAATCGAAAGAATGCAAACAAGGGGGGTTCAATTCTCGGGGGAACAAATGAACAAGATCGAAAATGCCGTGCAAAAGGCTGCCGCAAAGGGCGCACGGGAAACTCTGTTGCTAACAGACAACGCGGCCTTAATTGTAAGTATAAAAGATAAAACGGTGGTGACCGTAATGGACAAATCCGCACTTCGTGAAAATGTCTTTACGAATATCGATTCCACTGTGGTGATTTAGTTTAGTGATTTAAAAATTAACCAATTGGGCTGGTCCTCTTTAAGGGGGCCCTTCGGTCAATAAGACATGGAGGTCTTAAATGGGTGTTTTATCTTCACTGTACACCGGTGTGTCGGGTTTAGCCGCACAAGGTGAAGCCTTGGGCGTCATCGGCGATAACATTGCCAACGCCAACACAACAGGTTTCAAAGCGTCACGTGCCGAGTTTCAGGATATCGTGGCCAAGAGCTTAAAAGGCATCTTGGGTGGTAACCAAATTGGTCGTGGTGTGAAGATCGGGTCTGTCAATCCGATCTTGGTTCAAGGTAACGTCGATGCCACAGAGAAAAACACGGATCTTGCCATTGCGGGTGATGGCTACTTCGTGCTGCGTGGTTCAGACGGCGAGTCGTTTTCGCGTGATGGATCATTCAAGTTCGATAAAGAGGGCTACCTCGTCTCGAACGACTTCCAACGCATTCAAGGTTTTCAAAGCGATGGAAAAGGCAAGATCATCAACAAGCTAGGCGATATCAAATTTCCAAGAGCTCTCGTTCCAGCGAAAGCCACATCTGAAATGAAATTGGATTTGAACCTAGATTCAAGAGTTCAAAACCTAAAAGCGTGGGATCCAAAAAACCCATATGACACGTCCAATTATTCGACTGGTTTAGAGATGTACGATTCTCAAGGTAACAAGCACCTTGTGAACATGTTCTTCGTTAAATCGGCAGATCGAACTTGGAACTACTACGGTATGGTTGATGGCAAAGAGGTCACAGGAGCGAAAGAAGATGAGTTGGCGCAGGTTTGTGCCGGTCAAGTTACGTTCACAGTGGATGGTAAGCTCGACACAGAAACTCAGACACTCTCGGCGTTCAACTTTAAAGGTGGAGCCCTTCAGGGTCAGAACATCAAAATCGACTTTGGAGATTCGATCACCACAGACAAAGGCGAGGGGATCAATGGATCGAAGCAGTTTGGTAAAGAGTCTGATTTGATCACATGGCAGCAAGATGGTGCCGCAGCAGGTACCATCAATAACCTTTCGTTCAACGACGAAGGTGTGCTGACCGCTCTATATTCAAACGGTGAGACCGAAGATATCGCTCAGATCGCACTTGCGAAGTTCGAAAACCCTGAGTCGATGTTCAAAGTGGGTAACAACCGAATGAAAGAAGCCAGAGATTCGGGTGCGCCGGCCATTGGAGCTCCACAGCGTGCGGGTCGAGGTAAGATTTTTGCGAAATCTCTTGAGCGATCGACGGTCGATTTGGCTCTTGAGTTCGTGAATCTGATTCAGAACCAAAGGGGCTTTCAGGCGAACGCGAAGACCATCACAACGACCGATGAGCTTTTGGCTGAGGTCATTAATCTTAAGAGGTAATTTTACGAATTATTTTTAAGGTTGTGCGGAACCATACTCAAACTTAGTTTCTCAAAGCGCCTCGATTGAACTTCGGGGCGTTTTTTTGGCTATTTGTAGGCCGCCCCCGGCGCAATGCAAATTTTTACTTTTTCGCCCACAGAGCGAACGAGCAGCTCTTTGGTTTTCAAATCAACTTTATCTAAATTGATTTGGATTTTTTTAGACGATGGGTCCTTAATAATGGCCGTATGTTTCATCACCGACCGGACCTGCCCCGAGTAGTTGAAGCAAACGCCGGCGAAAGATGCGCCACTTGAAAAAATTAAAACCAGTGATGTGATGGCAATCGAATTTTTCATGATTACTTTGTCCCCTCGATAGTGAATGAAGGCAGCGTTTGTACGCTTTGTGAAACGTTTGGACCGCTAATTGTCGTGTTCAAGGCAAGGCCGTCATTGCAGCCGCGAAATGACCCACCACTTGGTATCTCATTCGGAGATAAGTAGATCATTTTAACCGGATCGCTCCACGAACTGGACTCTGCCGGGCGCTTTTTAAAACTGTACTCCCCTCCAAGATTATAAAGTGCAGAGCTAATTTTTGAAAATGCCGCTCACAATTCATTTGCGTCAACAGTCCCCGAGGCTGAGATAAGCTGATTAAATTTGTCGATAGGGGCTGTCCACTCATCTATTTGGAACTGATCTAGATCCATTTTCTCAATTGATTTCTTATGAATATCAAGACGGTTCTTAATAAACTGAACGGTCGACTCATTGTCAGTTAGGCTGACCCGACCTGGCAAACCATCTGAATTTAGTGAAGACTTATAGAGGTAAGATATCCCCACATGTGCACTTAAATATCCATCGTCATCCAAGTATTGGTTGGCCTGCCCTGTAGAGGGATCGGTTAGTGTGATCGCTAGAGCATCGGGCGCTGATGAGTCGGTGGCAAACTTGACGTTGTATGTGGTGTTTTTACCGCCGCCACAAGCAAAAGCCGGGTTTGAAACTGCAAATATCGTCACGAATATTGGTATTAGGCTTTGGCCGCTTGTTTTCATGTTCGTTATAGTCCTTTTGCTCAGTACGGTTATTTGTCTCATTTTGAAACACCACCGTATGGGTGGAGTTCATGAGAATAGATAAGAGCAAGTATTGAGCCTACCGCTTGGCCTTGTAGAACAATTCAATTGGAATGAGCGCTTCGACTGAATCAGCATACCGACATCTGTCAATCAAATGAACGGCCGTATCTGTTTGAGATGCTGTCACGCTATGAATCGCGATCTTGCTCCGTTTTCTGCGCGGAGAGAATCGAAGACTAAGTAGTTTGGTTTAGGGGTGCCTTCGGGTTGCAGCGTTTTTAAATAGTGACTAGTCGGGATTCTGTATTTTTTAGTTTCGTATATTTTACTACGGCACCCACGAAAATTTGGGATATTGTATGGATACAATTTTTTGATTGACGGGTTTTTCGACTCACGAGTTGAGCTGGCAAAAGGTCTTTTCTCTAATAGGCATCATCCTTGGTTCACTTAAAATTTGCGTCTCGTGGCGAAGTCAGATTTGAGTTTAAACCGCCTCCTGGCGATTATCTAAAACATCAATCTCAAGGAGCAAAACCTCAAAAATGCCCATCTAAAAAAGCATGATAGAACTTCATTTGTATGAAGCAGCTCTCGTTAATTCCTAAGCCAAATCTTGCGTGCGGAGGTGAACTGAACAACACTCGGCAAGACAAACGCACTTTATCTTCTCGGCGGCCCATCCATCTGGTTTTGAAGACTCAAACGTCGGTAAGCTTTTTTAAATCGAGGTTGATGATCAAAGTGCTTGCTTCTAAGTATGCTAATTCATTCGGTATCAAGGTCTGCGCTTCAGGCGTTCAACGCGATCATATTCATTTTCTGATCAAGGTCCCTAATCGGACGGCTTATGTGAGATTCATCCGAACGCTAACCGGCCAGATCGCGCGTCGCTTTGGCAGTGGATTTTTTAAGCTCAGACCCTACACACGATTAGCCACTTGGGGCCGTGAGGTTAACGCTCTTAAAGATTACCTCTTTCGCAACGACATGGAAGTTTTTGAGATTTGGCGCTACCGACGTACGCGGGCTGGGCCGGCTTAAATTCCTTTCTGGACAATACAATCTTAGGTAAATTCGCGGCCCGCTACCGTGGCACACAAAGTGAAGCCATAGTTGGTCAACTAGGCGAGGTGGTCTTATGGCATCAAAATGGTCGTTGAGAGTTGCAATTGTGACGGCTTTTGTCACTTCGAGCGCCGCGATTGGGGAACAGGTTCAGGTCGATTCGGCTCGGTATGACTTCTCTAATCGGAGCTTCACCTCAGTTTTTGAGAACACCTTGATTTTTGGACACACGGTGAGCGGTAATTTTTTGCGCGGAATTATGGCGCGAGCCGAAGGCCCCGGGGATGTGCTCGCCAAATACTATGCGGGCCGAGAACCCATCGGAAATATATCTGAGCCCCATAAGATCAGTTTCGAGGAATACGCGATTAGAGAATCAGCAAGTGACCCCTTAAATGATTTGATCGCCCGTCTCAAAGATGATCCCACGCTTTGCGACCGGTATAGCAATTTGAGCGAGACGGAGAGCCAGGGCAACCGAACAGCTGAGCTTTGTTTTCAATTGAAAAATGAATTTTTCATCTCTTGGCGCAAGATTCGCAACTTGATTAACACGCGTGTTGGGCTCGAATCGGGTTTATACAAAATGGAGCGCATGCTGTATCAAATCGCCGAAGACCCAAGCGAAGGCCCAAATCGATCGCTCAGAAGGATGAACAAGCTTTATGAAAGATCTTCGGTTCTAATCGGCATCGATGCTTTTTTTATTGATGCGACCACCGGAGACTATTGCGGCGGCACTGAATCTATAGCTCCTTTTGTCGATAAAGTTTATAACGACGGAAAAGTTTTGATTCTTGGAAATGTGCCCCTCGAAGATCGTTCGACATTTAGCTATTTGATGCAGCTCTTTATGCTTCCCCAAAACGAGTCTTGCCGGCAAACGATCAATCACCGCCTTAAGCAGTATTGTGTGCCCGAAAAAAATTGCTACTTAGTTGATTTAGAAGCCATAGTTCACGAGCTAGTAGTGACGCGTCACTACACCTTAAAAGATGGCACAAAGGTTTATCTTGATGTTTCGGGCACCAACAAGGGCAAATCTCGGGCCCGGGTCAGTCCCCAATTGGTCGTGCGCCCAGATGGAGTCCATTTGAGCGCTCGCGGCGTGCAGCTTGTTGTCGAAGACATTTTGTCGATGATGGAAGCCAACCCTCCACGCGTTAATCAGGTCAATCTGAAACGGGACTAAACTTCATTAGCGAGGTCAGCGGCAAATAAGGCTTTCATAGCTGACTTCGACATTGCTAACGGCTAAATCAAACCTTCTGAGTATTCTCACTCGGACCCTGTCTTCTTTGAAAATGATCTCATAGCCCTCAAGTTTCGGGTCGTCACCGTAGGCGATCTCGCTATAAATATCTAAAATCCCACTCATGGCATTACCGAGAGTCGATCCAGTGCAAATGTTTTCTAAATTCGCTTGAAAGTCATCTTGAGCTTCAAGCTCAAACCCAACCTTGTTAGACAACGCTGCGATGAATTCATCAGCATTTTGAGTCAAAATTTTGGCATTGGCAAAAGCCGGCGCTGTCACACTCATTAACAAACAGACCAAACCTGTAAGTTTCACTTTTTTCATCGAGCATCCCCTCTATTTTTGACGAATGAGTTCCTAAATTTAATGAACACCTCTTACCATCAAATATCAAAAGAGTGGGCGCCCTAACTAAAATTTGACTTCATGTGAAATATGTACAGCCTACGCATATAGGTTTCTGCAGAAGTTCGATTATAGGTGTCTTGATATCGGAGTTGAGTAGCCAGGCCGTAGAGCTATCATCCTTGGTTTGTTAGGATTTTGCGTCTTATGGCGAAGTCAGATTTAGGTTTAAACCGCCTCCTGGCGATTATCTAAAACATCAATCTCAAGGCGAAAACCTCAAAAATGCCCATCTAAAAAAGCGTGATAGAACCTCTAACATATGAAGAAAGATTACCTCTTTCGCAACGACATGGAAGTTTTTGAGATTTGGCGCTACAGACGTACGCGAGATGGAGCGCCTTAAGGGAAGAATTCGCGCCACGAGCGAGCTAATAACTACAATCACACAGGCAGGACCTGCCAATGCAAATTCCTACACGAAGCGAGAATCAATGCGATAAAATGCGCACGAGTTCTATGAGTTCGCTTGGCACCTGGCGTTTTTTACTTGAGCATTCCTTAAAAGGAACAGAAACCACCGCGCTCGACTGCACACCAATCATGACTCCGCTCAGGCCTTGCGCAAGTGCCTGAACGGCTGAGTGTCCAAGCCGGCTTGCCAAGATTCGGTCGCGCGCGCTCGGGCTTCCGCCCCGTTGAATATGCCCAAGAATACAAACTTTCGCGTCATAGCCAGCTTTTCTTCGTATCTGATCGGCCAAGTCATAGGCGCGCCCATGCCTTTGCCCTTCAGCCGCAATCAATATGCTCGAATGCTTACCGCGCGCCATCCCGCGCCGAATCGCCTGAATGGCTTGCTCCACATTGGCCAATGTTTCAGGAATAAAAACCTCTTCGGCGCCCCCTGCGAGTCCTACATCGATGGCGATAAAACCAGAATCTCGGCCCATAACCTCGACGATAAAAAGGCGATCGTGACTGGCCGCTGTATCGCGAATTCGGTCGATGGCTTCAAGAGCCGTGTTGACGGCCGTATCGAACCCAACTGTTTCGTCGGTGCCCCAAATATCATTGTCGATTGTGCCAGGCACTCCCACGATGGGAAGGGCATGTTCAGCTGCGAGCAATTCGGCGCCACGAAAGGTGCCGTCGCCGCCTATGGCAACGAGCCCATCGATACCGCAATCTCTGACAAATTTAGCCGCCTTAGCGCGCACCTCGGCTTTGTGAAACTCTAAGCAGCGCCCGGCTTTTAGAATTGTCCCGCCGCGCTGAATGATATTGGCGACTGATCTCATTTCTAAGGTGGTTATTTGGCCCTCAAGAAGGCCTGTATAGCCTTGAACGATGCCGACCACCTCAATGTCCATGGTTCGTGCGGTCCTCACCACGGCTCGAATGGCGGCATTCATGCCTGGGGCATCGCCGCCACTGGTGAAAACGCCAATTTTCTTAAGTTTTTCGTTTTTTGAGGCATCTGCCATGGACATTCCTTAAAAAAAAAGACCATTCCTTTTCAGAAATGGTCTTTTGAATCTCAAATCTAAGTCAAGACTTAGCGAACAGAAGCTTTAAATTCAGCGCCTGGACGAAATTTTGGAAAAGAGCTAGCAGGAATCTTGATCGCCTTGCCAGTTTGGGGGTTACGGCCCGTGCGAGCTTTGCGCTTGGCTTTTACAAAAGTGCCAAAACCGACGAGTTTCACTTCGTCACCTTTTTTTACAGACTTTTTAATTGTGTCTAGAGTGCAATCCAAAAGTTTTTCGGCTTGGGCTTTAGTGGTGCCAACTTCTTTTGCGACTTTCTCGATAAGCTCAGCTTTATTCATTTATTTCCCCCATTTTGGAAACATGTTGTTCGTAATTGGAACTATTGAAGCGCCAACACAAAGACTAGGTCAATGAGAAAAAACAAATAGAATGAAGTTGCGCGGCATTTTTTAGGCTATCGCGCACAGTTTGGAGTCTAAAATGTTCTGGGATTCGTAACTGGTAAGACTTGGGGCACTTGACAATCTCATGCCCCGATGTTCACAGGCGATTTTTACTAGTAACCCTGGTTCTGTTGATAGTAGTACTGGTTCTGCATGCGGGTTTGACCCTCTGCCACTTTTTGGTCTTTGTAGAATACCTGAGTGTTCAAAACCATCTGAGTGCTGTCGGTGTAATAGCTCACAACCTTGATTTGGCCGGCCTGATTCTGTTGCCCATAGTACTGATAGACGTAGCTATGAACTTGAAACCCGTTGTTATCTGAATTCATATAGGCATCACCTTGCTTTGCCATAGTGGCCATCCAACTGCCATATGAAGCGGGAGTCAGTGAAAAGCGTCCCGGGCCTGGTACAAAGCCGCCTTGAACGTTGATGGTCACATAAGTATAGCCAGAAAGTGAAGAGCAATTGGTGAGGTAGTTGTGGCCACAGTTCCATCTCCAACTCCAATTCCAACTATTCTGGTTCTGGTTCTGGTTATTGTCCACATTGGAGCAACGTTGCAATTCAAACATCATTTGACGATAGACATCCATATTGACAATGCCGATAGAGCCTTGCCAAGTTCCAACTTTAATTTGCCCAGAACCACCAGTTCCCGGAACACCCGTCGCCGTAGTTGTCGCCGGTGCAGGAGGTGCAGCCGCGGTTCCACCACTGTCGCCACTTTTCTTTTTGCTACATGCAGAAAGGCCGATCATGGCAATAGCCAAGGCGCCAATTAAGATTTTCCCACTTGATTTCATTTGCATAGCTCCCTTAATAGAAATCACTTCATCTCTCCTTTGGACATGTAATCCACTATTCGTGCCAACGTAGAGCCTAGTGGCTTTGAGCTGAGCCTAGAAAATATACCGCCAGTGACATTTTTGCGCGTGCCCAGGTGACCATTTTCGCGAATCCCTGGCACCTTTTTTACAAGGTTTTATTTTCGCTTGCGGATCCAATAAGAAATATGGCTTCCGTAGCGCTCTCGAATTGAGCGAGGCATATTGCGGTGATGGCCGATTTCGCCACGACATGACGAGGCTCCGCAGCGGCAGCGCATGCGCCACCCATAATTGTTCATTTCTGACATTTCATAGTCCCAGGTGAGTTCTTCACCCACTTCGATATCTCGCATAGCGACAACTTTAAAGCGTCCGCGAAACCCACAGTTCGGCTCGCATGAATGATTGAGGTATTTGGCAAGGCCAGTTGAATCTCGCCAGAGGTCATGGCCGATCTGAATGACGTAGTTCAATATGTTGGGAGTCCAATCTTCGAACTCAGCGTCATACACCTCGCCATCAAATACGCCTATGACTTCGCCTTTTCGAATGGCTCTAAGGGCAAAAACCCCGCGCCCTTTTTTAGGTGAGTTTTTTAGAACCACTTTCGGATTCGAATAGGGCTCTAGTTTTGGAATTTTCTTATGGTGCCGCGTAGAACTTCTCACAGTTTAAAGCTCACTCCACCTAGAAACAAAAGGCCTTGGTTATAGTTCGAACCATTCGCCCTAAGCGCATCGATCAAGCCGCGGTTGTAGGTGGCTTCGATTAAAAAATCCGCCGTTTGAGTCATGCGCATGCGACCGCCAGCACCGAGACCGGCCATGACGTCAAAATTTCGCGTTTCTGCATCGTTCGAGCTGCTCATTTCAAAGGCCGTGATGAAGCCGAGCTACGCATACCATGATTGTGTTCTTTGTGAGATCACTCTCAATTTGGCCATCATTGGAATTGCCAAGTATGTCGATGAAATCGAGCCTGAATCGGTGTTTAGCAAAAGCAAACCTGACTCCATGATACGAGAAGGCTGCCCCATTTCGGTTAAGATCCCTCCGCTCAACTTGGTTTCGCTTGAACCTTGATTGCCCTTGGAGTGTTCAAATGAAGACCCGCCAATCATAGGGTTCAATTTCACGTTTTTAGGGGCACCGCTAGAGTCACTCAAATCTTCAATCTTGGTTGTTGACGTGGCGTCGGTCGCTGCATGCGCTGGGAATGA
>JBGSQJ010000366.1:0-2899 GCA_041738165.1 Bdellovibrionales bacterium | reverse complement strand
AGTGGCTTTGATTCGTGGTATGGTGTATTCACTTGTTGAGCATGGGCGCATCAAGACAACAGTTGAGCGAGCTAAAGAGGTTCGCAAGCATGTTGAAAAGGCTGTGACTATGGGCAAGAAGGGCACTCTTCACGCTCGTCGGCTATTGCTCTCGCGCTTTCCAAATGAAAATGTTGTGGACATTTTGCTTGGTGATTTAAACAAGCGTTTTGAAAAGCGCCCTGGTGGTTACACTCGCATCGTAAAAGTAGGTGCACGCGCGGGCGACCAAGCCGATATGGCATTTTTGGAGTTCGTCGATTTCGTCCCTAAGGCTGCTGATGCTGAAGAAACAGTTAAAGCGGCTCAGCCAGGCGACAAAAAGCGCAGCCGTGTGCGTGAGGCAGCGGGAAATAAAGCTCGTAAGAAATTGCGTACTCATCAAGCCAAAGCCAGACGCGAACTTCGCGCCTAATAGATCTAGATCGGCATTTTGAGTTCGGTGGACAGGCTTTACAAATCAGAAGCTTTCAGAACTTTGGCCAGTACGACATTGATATCGTAGACAGATTCGGCGCGCCTTCGGGCGGCTTGGCCAAGGGCTGAGCGGCGCTCGGGGGATTGAATCAAAATGTTCATGGCGTTCGCCAGGCTGTCTTTTGATTTCGGTTCGCATAGCAGGCCCGCCTGACCGCCATCTAGCATCTCTGGAGTGCCGCCCGCTTGAGTGGATATGCATGGCAATCCAGAAGCGAGTGCTTCAAGCAAAACGTTTGCGAAATTCTCCTCGTAAGACGGCATAACAAAAACATCTAAGGCCTTGAGAAGTTCGGGGATGTCGGTGCGATGGCCGGTGAGTGTGATTTTGTCTTCGAGGCCAAGTTGATTGATCTGTTCAAGAACGGTCTGTTTGAAGGGGTCATCGCCAAGCGTGTCGCAGCCAATCATGGCAAAGCGAGCATTCGGAAACTGACCGGCAACAGTTGCGGCAGCTTCAACAAACTCTAGCGAGCCCTTTTGCCTATCGAGTCGACCGATCAATCCAAAGAGGATGTCACCACTGGCGGCTCCTAGTGTTTTTCGAATTTCAGCACTTTGAGGCCCGGGCCGAAAACGGTCGGTGTCAACTCCGTTGGGTATCACCACGAGTTGCTCAGCTTTTAGCGGAAGGCATTCTAACAGCAGATCAGCTTGCACCTGACTAAGCGCGATCAATTTGTTGAGCCTTGAGTAGAGCGCCTTATGAAGTATGTCTTTTTTTGAAATTCCACGAATGAACATTCTGGCAAAGCCGACCAGCTTGATTTGGTGTAGGCCTAATAAAGCTGGAACCACAATCCAAAGGTCTTTGAGTGAGTGCATAAATACATGCTGAATTTCATTTTCGATCAAGAATCGGCGAATGGCCATTGTCGCCCTAGGTGAGAAATATGAGTTAGGAGTCAAAGAGAGAGCGGATATTTTATTTTCGCGAAACGCCTTTTCAATTGGAGACCCTGAATGGCAAATGCCAAAGGATTCAAAGACACTCTCCTTAAAGAGCTTGGCGTACTTGATTGTCGACATCTCTAAGCCGCCCCAGGCGCCTGAAAAACTCACAGAGGCGATTCGGTAGGGTCTTGGATTTTGAGTTGATCTTGAAGCCATAAGCTACCCTGAGAAGTAGCACAGATGAAACTATTGCGGTAGAGTCGAGGTCTATGTGGAGCTTAAAGGGCGTAGGCGCAATGCTTGTAATGGCAGGTATCTTATCTGTGCCGTTGTACTTTTATTGGGAATTTTTGACCAAAGGAATGTCGCCTCCTCGAGGCACTCTTATGCTCTCAGAAATGGAAAAGAAAGGGGTTGGCGACTTCAGTCTGCCCTCACTTAGTGGTCAAAACAGATCGCTCAGTGAATTCAAACAGCCTCTCGTGCTTGTGAATGTATGGGCAACCTGGTGTGCGCCTTGTATCAAAGAAGTTCCCTCTCTCATAAATTTAGCCTCAAGATTTCCGAAGGACCTTGTGATACTCGCGGTTTCATTTGACCGAGAAAAATCTGACATCGAGAGTTTTGTGAAGGCGTTTGGCCCCTTTCCTGAGAACTTCATTATTCTTTGGGACGAAAAACGCAAAATGGAGCAACACCTGGGCACCGACGTGCTGCCTGAAACGTACATTCTGAATTCGGATCGAAAGCTCATTCGAAAAATTGTTGGAGATACGCTTTGGGACGAGCCCATGGCGCTTGATTTCTTTAGGACGCTGATCGAAAAGTAGTCAGCCGGACTGCGTCGAAGCCATACTTTGCTGATAAAATGTTCAATTGAAGGCGCAGGCTTGGGGAGCTCAAGGGATTCATGTAGCTTCCACGTGCACTCGATTTGCGCTTTAGCACCTAATTGAACATCGAACGGGGAGATAGATTATGCGTTACGCGGTACTGATGACTTTGTTCTCATTGTCTAATTTGAGTTTTGCTGGCGACGGAGGCTTTGACCTTTACACCTGCATATCGAGCAGTGGCCGGACCAATTTGACCGTTTACCAAGATTTTTATAGCGGCTCCGAAGTGCCCAATAAAGTCGTATTTGGCATCGACGGACAATTTGTCACATATGCTCCAGAGGTTGGAAAGTGCACAAATGTGAAAGGCGAAGAAGTTGAATCAGATTGCGTGAGCGTTCAAATTGAAACTCGTGGATCACGAACTTATGTTTTTGTTGGTGAAGGCAGTAAAAATCTACTTCAGATCGATATCACCGATGGAAAGTCGGCCACGATCGGTTCTGGCTTTTTTGATCCCCGTCCGCGATTTTTTGATGTTTTCACAAAAGGAATTCAGTCGAACTGCAAACATTTTGAGATGGAACCCTAAGGTTCCCTAGGTACACGGTTCCTTTTCCGATGTGCGCCGCATATCGGAAACGGAAACGTGT
>JBGSQJ010000317.1:0-4254 GCA_041738165.1 Bdellovibrionales bacterium | reverse complement strand
AATTGGCCTATCAAAAGTCAGGTGAAATCATTGAAGCTTGGGCGAAGAAAACCGAGGCGGACGCCAAGGTCACTAAGAATCTCAGATTGATACAGTAAAAGGGCGACTCATTTGAAGACTCTCTGAAAAACTGTCTAAGTGTTTAGGACTTTCGTCCGATATAATTAGAAGTATCAGGGAGTCATTTTGCTGCGCACTTTGTCCATATTTGCATGGGTAGTTTGTATGAGTGTCGCTCAGGCGCAAGAGTATGTGCCTGGTGAGGTCATCGTCAAACTGCGCTCTGAAATCAACAGTGTCGACTCGTACGCCTTTTTGGGCAAAACTTCTGGCGACAAAGAAATGACCCTAAAAGACTCTTGGGGCAAAATGAACATGTATCATTTTGCGGTCAAAAAAGGCCAATCCGTTGAGGCCGCTGTTGCCGATCTTCAAAATGATCCTGATGTGCTCTACGCTGAGCCTAACTATCTACTTCAAAAATCGTCGGATACCGGGATTCAACAGGTCTTCTCTATAGAGGACATTGAGGCCGAAGCGGCAAATGTAGGCTCACTTGCTTATATGGCCACCGGAGCAAATATTGGAGTGACGACGGTTTGGTCCAGCTCTTCGGGGATGCCCGCGGTTAAACCTATTGTGGCCGTCATCGACACCGGCCTCGACACCAACCATACGGTCATCACGAGCACCGGTGCGCTTTGGGTCAACACGGGCGAAGTCGCTGCTAACGGAATTGACGACGACGGCAATGGTTATGTCGATGACGTGAATGGTTGGAACTATGTCGATGGTACAAATTCTATTTACGATGATGATGGTCACGGAACTCACGTCACCGGAATAATTTTAAGTGTGGACCAAGACATTTACACAACCCCAAGGACGGCAGCAAAAATTCGCATCATGCCGCTTAAATTTTTGAATGGAAGCGGAGTGGGCTCCACTTCAAACGCCATTCGGGCGATTTATTATGCTGTGAACAACGGAGCCTCGGTGCTCAATAACTCCTGGGGCGGGTCTTCTTATAGTGCGGCCCTTCACGATGCTGTGGCCTACACATACACGAAGGGTGCGCTCTTTGTGGCTGCGGCCGGTAACTCAGGTTGGAATAACGACTCGACCCCTATGTTCCCCGCAAGCCTAGATGTACCCAACGTGCTCGCGGTTGCCGCGACGACGGACTACGACTATCTAGCCTCCTTTTCAAATTATGGAGCTAGCACTGTGGATCTTGCGAGCCCAGGTGTTTTTATTTTGAGCACGGTGCCTAACAATGCTTTTGGCACATCGTCGGGTACAAGTATGGCGGCGCCTTTTGTGGCTGGCACGGCTGCGCAAATGAAAGTGGAATCTCCAAACATGCTGGGTTACCAATTGCGCTCGATCTTGCTCTCGCAATACTCGTCGATCGCACAGCTAGCTGGCAAAGTGTATACAAATGGACGGTTGAATTCGGCGTCGGCTGTCGGGTATTCAAAAGTGGCCAGTGTAGATTCAACTCAGCCTGGGTATTCGGTGAGTTACTTGGCTGACCGCTCGGTTGCCTCAAACGGAGCTACGGCTTCGGGTTGCGGGCTTGTTCGAAAGATGAGCGGCGGCGGTTCTGGCGGAATGGCTGGTGGATTGATTGTTTTGTCTATGATTTTGGCTCCTCTCGCTTACCTGATCTTCTTAAGAGTGCGGGCTCCGCAAAATAGGCGGCAACACGAGCGATTCAAGATCAACTCGGACGTGAGAATTTCTGTGGGAGATCGAGAACTCGTAGGCTCAGTGAGTTCGATCTCGACCGGGGGCGTTTGCCTCAACACATCAGCCGTCTTGCAAGATGGTGGGCTCGTGTCGCTAACGATCAGCTCGCCAGACGGGCAAGATCGCGTCGAGGTCGCGGGCCGAGTGGTCTGGTCAGAGTCTAAGAAAGCTTACGGGGTTGCCTTTGATCAAGCGCCCGATAGCGCCGTATCTCGCATTCAAAATTGGACACGAAAACTCCAGCGCGCCGCCTAGGCGCGAGCCAGTGCCAAAACAGAACTGCCCTAAATGTCAAATTTGCGTCCGACACACGATCTTGACTATGCTCTTCAACGCGAATCGACGATCTTAAAGACTAACCAAAAGGGATGTGTATGCCAGTGCCAACAAGTCGATCCAATGATGAGAAAAGTGAAAATAGGATTGAATCCATATCGAAAGAGATTTTGCCAGCTCACCAAAGACGCAAACTTAGGCCCAATCCCGAAGTGGACTGGATTCGGCAAGATCAGTGCCCTGAGATCGAAGATCCCTTCAAAAGTCTGGTTCTTATTCGCATCTATCCCTTCGGCCGTCTTTAATCGACAAATCTCTCAACGATATGTGATAGGGGGCCGATTAGAAATACAATGACGGTTCGGCATTTAATTCCTTTTTTATCTCTAGTGCTCTTATTCTCAAATTTTTCTGGGGCAAAAACTGAAGCCGGTGCTCTTTACTATGAGTTGCGATCTGGTGTAACTCTGCGGGTTTCTCATGAATCCAAAAAACAGTCGCTCGATGTACATGCGCTTGGAGATCTTCCTGAGGGCACGGTTATCAAGGTTTCAAGTCAAGAACTGGCGAAGCCATCTCGATATGACTTTTACACGGGCGGCAAACGAAATGGTAAGGCTCGCTTTTCAAGTGGAGTCGAAATCGTTTCAGCTCCAGGCCTAACTGAAGAACAGGTGAAAGAGGCAAACAAATCCAAATTGTTCGCATCGAGCAATTTGATCAAGAAGTCAAAAAAACTCAATCAGGCGCCTCCGCCCATATTCAAATCAGAGTCAGTCGCGGCAAAAGGAACACCCACAAGTGAAGCCGCTCTTGAGGCCATTCATATGAAATGCCGGGGAGATTGCGAAAGATTCAATTCTCCGGTGAAAGAAAATTCTCAAAAGCTTCTAGATGCGTCGAGGGCTGCGGCGAAGTTTTCGCCGCTTTGTGATTTCAGCAGCGATCGGGGCTCGGTTTCTCGAAATACAATAAAATCTGCGAATTGCCAAAGAGTGCTCGAGTTTCTTAAAGAGAGTCCCGAGCGCCAAAAAGCATTTCTCTATTCGCTTGAGTTATTTCGAAATCTGAAAGACGGCAAATTTGATATGAGTTGTGCGAAGAGGGCGCAAGCAAACACTCCAAAATTGAAAAATGAATGTCAGTTTCTGGCGGTCGATCCCAACAAACCACACTATGAAACGAGCAAAACTTATCAATCTGAAGGTTTGTTCATTGATCTTTGTGCTGGCACGGGGGCCTCACCTGACGGCAAACAGATTCAAATTATTAGAATCAATAGAGCTCAAAAATCTAGGGCCACCAAACCGTCGGCTTACTCTGACGTGAAAAATGCCTACATGACGTCAGTTGGGGCCTATTTGACTGGCAACGACTTGAATCAGTTCTTCCCTTACGGCAAGACGCGTTCGACTTACCGGCGGGTCCTTGGTTGGAAACCAGGCGACAATCGCTGCAGAGGCGACAAGATTTGGCAGCCGAACCAGTGCCCGGCGATTCGCCTGCATATGTATGGCCTGCACTCGTCCAACAACACAACAGCTGAGAGCAAACCCATGCACACATCGGCGTTTCCGAGTAGCGGTGGGTGCGACTCGGTTGAAAAAAAGGACGAGTGGCTGATCAGAAAATTGGCGAAAAACGGCCCATCACTCGTGGTGAATTATGGTCCTGAATCGATGCTTCCGCCTAAGAATACGAAGGAATGTCAAAATGACAAGAGCAATTAGGTTCTTTGCGATATCGATCTCCGCTGCGGCTCTGGCTCTGGTGTTGGCGATGCCGTTTTCATTCGCTAAGGGACGCGCCGCTTTGGTTTTCGAGTTTGAGCCTGGGGCAAAGACGACGCTAGGGATTTCGCCAAAATCAGTTTGGACAACGATTCACATAAAAGATTCGAGTCAACCCCCGCTCAACAATGGGTCTGTTATTGTTGAAGTTACGGCAAAAGACAGTGGTGGAAAAAGCGTTGATGCAGATTTTGTTTGTGGTCAGTCGATAGAAAAGCTCAAATTCAAAGAGTCGACGAGCTGTATGGCGGATGCCCTCAACGGCAAGTTCGAGGTTAAGCGCGAAGCCACTAAGGGTGTTGGGTCTTACACCTTAAGTTTTGACTTCATTGACATGGATTTAGATGAAGACTCAAACCCAACTCGAATTCAACGTCTAGATGAAAAGCCCACAGAACTTAAAAGCAAATAGGTACACGGTTACTTTTCCGATATG
>JBGSQJ010000283.1:0-3277 GCA_041738165.1 Bdellovibrionales bacterium | reverse complement strand
GCCGAGCCACTTGGACCTGCAGAAACGGAAGTCTCACCTGATGAAAGGGGTTGGATTCGAAATAAATCGCGATTCAATTCACGAGCCATGATTTCTTTTCACCTTTCTTGTGGACGCATGTCCCATTTTCACTCTATCGTTAAAGTATGACAGCAGTCAGTCATTTCGCACAGTATCTTTTGAAACTTGATCCAACCAGATCCCCTGCAAGAGCGTGTCTCTATAATTTTGTAAAACATCTGACAGATCCAAAGCTGCCTTTTACACCTTCCGTGCTGCAAACTTTCTACGCACGTGTGCTTCAATTTGATCATTGGCAGAGAGAAAGCCAGGCGCTGGCAGACACGGTTCGCGCGGATTTACAGGCCTACCTAAAGGATCATTCGTTGAAAGGCGAGACCAATGTCTGGTCTGGGCTTAGACACGCGGATGAGCTTCAGGTGGTCAAACTTAACTTGGCCCAAGACTTGAGTGACCTAGCTCATACGGAACACGAATCTCGACTAAAGGCTGGAGACCAGCTAAAGACGATCGCCCTATCGGAGAGTCAAATCTTAGTCCTGCTTTTGTCACCTACGGGTAATCTTGAGGTCAAGGTTTACCCCAATCTGGCATTGGTCTGGGGCTCTCGCTTAAGATTGGTGGCGCCAGTGAGCCAGCTTTATTACTCCAGCCAACTCGAGCTCATGCCACAAATGAAGCAAGTTCTCGAGGGCAGCCTGATGACAATTCACTCTTTTTCGATGGATCTGGATGGGGTTCACGGGCTTGTGACCAGAGGCCACACCTTGCAAAAATTTGAAACCTTCATTCGCGCACAACTCAGTGAAACCAAAGATCTATTTCATAGTCTCAAACGACTTGAAAAACACTACATCAACCCACAAAGTGACCCCTACTATCAAGAGTTGGTGGGCCGTCTTGAGCGGGCCAACCGTATGGTGGGGCAAGCTCGAGGCCAACACCTGGCTGAAATCGAGCGAGTGCTAGGCAGAGCCAGATCAAGCTTAAATCATGTTTTTCCCAATGACAGGTTGCTGTCTCTCTTGGTAACTCATCTGGAGTATGGATTATCGCAAAACCGCCCGCCAGAAGACCAAGCCCAACCCGAGCCTCGGCACTCGCCTCAACAAATACCTCGCTGATTGCGGGGTCGCTTCACGTCGCAAAGCCGATGAGCTGATTGAAGAGGGCCAGGTTCAAGTCAATGGTCGAACCGTCTATGAGCTCGGCGTTCGCGTTGACCCTGTTCACGACCGAGTGAGTGTCAATCGCAAGATTGTAACTCCCCCCACGCTCAAAGTTTATGTGGTGTTTTACAAACCAGAGAATGTTTTGACCACGATGTCAGACCCTGAAGGACGACCTACCGTCGCTGATTTTTTAGAAAAGATGCCTGTTCGGGTGTTTCCGGTTGGACGGCTCGATTGGGACACCGAAGGTTTGCTTTTGCTCACCAACGACGGCGATTTTTCTCAAAAAGTCATGCACCCAAGAGAAGAGATTCCGAAAACCTATTTGGTGAAACTCGATGGGCAACCCACTGAAAATCAACTGGGTAAGCTTTTGACTGGGGTTACCATCCCCGGCGGAAGAGTGAAAGCTTGGCACGTGGAGCGCGCAAAAGTAGGCGACTCCAAACAATATGATTGGGTAAAAATCGTGATTGGCGAAGGTAAAAACCGCCAGGTCAGACATATGTTTGCTAAAATTGGTTTCGACGTTCGCAAACTCAAGCGCGTGGCCATAGGTCAGCTCACTCTCGGTCGGCTTCAAAAAGGTCAATATGCGTTCTTAGACGCTTCTGGGATCGCTCGAGTTTTTCGAACTCGCAAAGATGAAACCGATACGGCGCAAAGTAAAAAAACGGCGGGATCATTTAAAAGATCGAGTGGGCCGGTAAAAAAAGCGGGCGGGCCAACCACAAGACAAAAGAACGCATCATTCAAAACAGGCCGCAAAAAACACACGCCCAAGCGCTTTGGCCGCCAATAGTTTATTTGCTTTTCAATTACTCTTTGATTTTTTCACCATAAAGGCCGACCAACTTCACTCGGTCGCCTTCATACAGTGAGCGGCGCTTGGTGCCGTTCATAAGCTTTGGCTGCATTATCGATTCTGCGTCTTCTGTGTGCGCTAGTCCTAAAGCATGGCCAAGTTCATGTAGACAGACAGACTCCGAATCGGCCTCTGAATCTGAGGGTTCGTTTGAAAAATGAAACCCCGAACCAAATACGATTTGAGCGTCAGTGATTTGGTCTTCAAGGTAATGCACGCTTGCCCTTGCCTGATGCCCAGCTTCGATATCACTTTCACCCATAGAGAATCTAAAGATGGCTTTGGGGCTCTCTTCAAAAACTAGATTTACTGAATCTTGAACCGTCTTCATTGCGGCTTCACAACCGATCTTGAGTGTCTCTGGTATTGAATCGTCCATAGCGTAAAGGATCGTGGTACCGAAAACGCGAATGGGAGTCTTGCCACTCCAAAATAGTCCGTCTTTCTCGATCACCTGTGGGCTCACTTGGCGCAGTTCACGCTTTTCTGATTTTTTTGGCTGACAGGCTACAAGAACAAGCTGACAAGCCACAAGAGTAAGCAGCGCATGGGAAATTAAAGCAGCTTTTTTTGAAATCACACCCAATCCTCCAAGACTGAGCTGATTACAAATACCGGACCTCAATTTAGGGTGTATAGAAGCGAGGTGACCTTATTGGGTGGGTGATTTATTCAGACCCAGTGCCGTAAATTGGCGAATCCGTCTAGATAAGGCCGGCTTTTCAAGCCCCTGCTTGGCCACCTGGGTCTTATATATAGACCGTGCACTCAAAAGTTGCACTTTCAGCATGAAACGCATATTGGCTTCGCTTCTCAAATTTAGCGTCCGAGAGATTTTCTGAGCCGAAGTTTTCGAGAATCCTCTCTCCCCATTCAAAACGCGCGATAACTGTGACGGCGAGATGTCTAGGTCCTTAGCGAAAGACCTAAGCGAGTAATGAATGGAATGTGCGCGCCGCTGAATGAGTTCGGCTTTAAGTACGTCACGATAGTCACCATATTTCGCCAAATTCTCTTGGTAGAGCCTTGCCCGCCGCTTTCGCCATGGCCCCCAATTTCGTTTCTTCCGATAATTATTCGAATTTTTCATGATAAGTGCCGAATCTTTTTTGAAGTTTGTCGAACTCTTCTTTGAAATAACCAAACCCTCTTTCGTCATTGAAGGGTTATAGAGTCACTCACTAATTCAGTCAACAATGTTGACTGAATTAGTGAGTGA
>JBGSQJ010000262.1:0-11971 GCA_041738165.1 Bdellovibrionales bacterium | reverse complement strand
CATCCTTAGACACACTTTTAGGTCAAAACGAAGATTTGATGGCCAGACTTCGCGTTTCACTTAGGCGAGTTGTTGAGCTTGAAGAAGAGTACGATCAAATGCACTCAGAGAATCAAGTGCTTCGAAATCGCACTTCATCGCTTAAAGATCAACTCATGGTGCTCGAAGAAAAAGATAAGATCACGCGCGGTAGGTGGGCCGACATTCACCAGCAAGCGGCACTTGAAAAGCAAAAGTCCGTAAAACTCGAGCGCCTGTACACGGATGTTTTCGTTCAAGCTCAGGCTTTGCAACGAAGAATTGTTCGCCTCGAGCGATACCGAATGAGAGTTCGAAGAGCTAAGAATTCAGTGCAAGCCGTGGCCAAGCAGGTAGAGCCGTTGAGAGCTAAAATCAATGAGCTCAATGGCCTCTTAAGCCAAACGACCGAGAGGCAATCTGCCCTCATTCAGTCTTACGAAGCTAAGCTCAATGAGGCCAAAATTGAAAACCAGACTCTTCGCGAAAAATTGGGAGAACGAGAGTCTTTGTTTCAACAAAAAGTAGAACTAGAAAATCGTCTGATTCATGAACAGCGCCAACTTTCGATGACCCGAGAGGAACGCTCACTCGACTCTGAACGGTTGACCCAAGAAGTCGCTAGATTGACTGAGACTCTTCGCCAAACTCGCATCGAACTTAAAAAAACACTGGTGGAGAATGAGTCAATCCAGCAAGAAATCAGTCGACTACAAGGTGATGTACCCCAAATCCAGGCGCAAAATGAAGACTTAGAAGAACAAGTCGAGTCTCTACAGGCCCTATGGAGTCAGAAACAAAGAGATCTCGAAGCCACGAGCGAAAAATATCGAAGCTTACAGAAATTAAATCAAACTATAAGTGCCACATTGAATCAGCAACGCCGCGAGATCACCGAGTTAAAAAACCAGATGGAACAGCAGAAAATGCAAGACAATGACCGAATTCGAACATTGATTGCAGAAATTCAGCAGCTTCGATCGCTAGAATGATTGAATAGCTTGGGCAGATTCATCAAAGAAAGCTAGATCTGGAATACCGCTAGATTCAAAGAGCCGCTTAAACTCGGCGCTGACTCCGCTCAGCCGAACACCTGGAGAGAGCTTAGCCATTTCATCAAGCGTTTGCACAAATTCCTGAAGTCCAAGAGAGCCCACGAAACTGAGATCTTTCAAATCAAATACGACCTTTTCTCGAATCAATTTCTCTAGGCAGGTTCTGCGAAATGGCGCTGTAAACTCATAGTCCAATCTTCCCTTTAACTCAACAACCACCACTTCTCCACAAAGCGCAAACCGTGCTTCCATTTTTTAACTCCTTAAACGGCGGACCAGTCTACAATTGTAACCCAACTTGTTAAAATCTCCCACTCGGCTACGGTCGAGAGTTGTCGGCCCCATTTGTCTCGGGCTATGATTGAGCGAATAGGGATCATCATCAGGAGCACCGACAACTATGAAGCGAATCTCAAACCTCGTCTTAAAATGGCTGCTCAACCCTGTAAGTGTGGGCATTCTCATCACTTTGGTGATTCTAAAACTCACGGTTGGTTTTTACGCATCGAGTACGGACCATGGTGAAATCGAGGGCGGCGAAGTGGGAGTTGTTCAACTTTTACGAATGGCCCACCAAAAGTCCATAGACTATCGCCTAAGAGCAAGAGGCCCACGCCCTGTGTCTCCAAATTTGGCTCTTCTTACGGTCGATGAAAGGGCGCTTGCTGCGGTGGGCCGCTGGCCCTGGCCTCGAGCCGTTCTTGGCCAAGCGGTCGACAATGCATTCAAATATGGCGCAAGAATATTGGCGTTTGACGTTAGCTTCGCTGAGCCTAGCCACAATCCTGCCGAGTCAATCAAAGAAGCTCTACTCGCACAAGGATCTGATGCTCTCTTAAAGCAAGGAACTTGGCTAGATGAACTCACGTTGACACTCGACAATGACCGCGTCTTGGCAGGAGCATTTGAACGGCACACTGACAAAACCGTTGCGGGATGTTTTGCCGCCAACACTCGAATCGTCAACTGGCCTCCCGAAACTGAGTTCTGTCGAGACATTATTTTTAAGCGAACTGCGGCGGCCAAGCAGTGGGACAAAGAAGAGGTTTTACTCTCGGTCATTGATCCACTTCAGCCTTACATGCCTCAAGGCCTCTATGATTTTTTCGCATTAGTTATTAACGAGAAAGAGACACAGCTCAGACAGCATTTTGGCGAGAGCCGAAATAAAAATGAACAGGTGATCGTCGATACGAAAGTACAAGATGCCCTGCACGAAACCTGCAACACGATACTTATAGATTTTAAAGATGAGCTCAATCAAGTGTGGGGTGACGTCGTTCTTGCGAATGAGAACCCCAATGAATTTAAATTTCAATCTTACGATGAATGGGTGGCCGATTACTCCGCAAAGTCTCTACCCAATGGCTTGATTTACGCAGATAATTGGGTTCTCAACACCCCTAAGGTCAGCTCGGGAACCAAGCACACGGCATTTTTCAATACAGAACAAGACCCAGATGGAACGATTCGGCACAAGGCTCTGATCATGCGAACTGGGAACACCTATTTTCCTGCGCTTTCGCTTAAAAGCTATCTTGTAGCAAATGACTTCAATGCAGCTCCAAGGCTGACTTACAACCCGGCATCTGGTTACAAAGAGGTTGAGGGAATTGATGTCACAGACAACAATACGGGTGACACCGTCTTTAAGATTCCTACCGATCGATTCGGCAAACTATTGATCAACTACGCCGGTCCCGACCAAATGTATCCCTACCTAAGCTTTGCAGATCTACTAACCGACTCCCCGACCGCGATCATCGAACAACGCAGTTACGACCCAAAATCTAAACAGTGGGTTAAGAAGCAGCTCGAGGTCAACAAAGCTGAATTTATCAAAGACAAAATTTTCGTAGTGGGCGCGACGGCCATTGGTATCTACGATCTTCGAGTAACTCCTTTTCAAGAAAATTACCCTGGAGCCGAAACTCACCTCAACGCCATCGACAACATGATTCAAAAGAATTTCTTTAGAAGCCTTCCTGATGAGGCGGTCTACATGCCTCTTGTGTTGGCCGCACTTGGCGTGGCATTGAGCCTCGCATTGGCTTATCTAGGCGCCGTTTGGGGAATCGCGCTTACGGCGTCGTCTCTCATAGGCGTTGTGATGTTTGACCAACACTACCTCTTTAGACATGGAATTGTCGTATCCATTATTTGGCCAATCCTCTTGATTTCGCTTATTTACATCTCACTCACTTTTTATCGTTACTTAACTGAAGAGCGAGGCAAAAAAGAACTCAAGCAGACCTTCCAAAAATACGTGTCACCGGCGATTGTAAATGAAATTTTAGCTCACCCCAAAAACATTGAGCTTGGCGGAAAGAAGGTCCATCTCACTGTTATGTTCTCTGACGTAAGGGGTTTTACAACGATTTCAGAAAAACTCGATCCGCGCGCGCTCTCTGACCTGCTCAATAGTTACCTCACCCCGATGACCGAATTGGTATTTAAGAATCGAGGAACTCTCGACAAATACATGGGTGATGCGATCATGGCTTTTTTTGGAGCTCCAATTGCCTTCCCAGATCATGCTAAATTTGCTTGCCGCTGCGCTCTTCAATCACTTGATAAGCTTTTTGAGTTGCAAAAAGAATACGAGCGAAAGGGGCTGCCCACGATTGATATTGGAATTGGCCTCAACACAGGCGACGTTTCGGTTGGTAACATGGGCTCTGAAACTGTACGCAGTTACACGGTGATGGGCGATGCCGTAAATCTGGGCTCTCGCTTAGAGGGAATCAACAAACAGTATGGCACGCGAATTATTTTGAGCGAAATGACCTACAATGAGGTCAAAGATAGTTTTGTCTGTCGCGAAGTGGATTGGGTTCGAGTCAAAGGTAAGGCTCTGCCGGTCAAGATCTATGAGCTCATCGCAGAGAACAAGGTTCCATCTAGCTCAGTGGCCGAGATGCTCAAGTGGTTTCAAGAAGGTTATCAAAACTACCATGATAAGGCATGGCAACGAGGCTTAGAGTGTTTCTCAAAAGCCCTCGACATCAATCCTGACGACTCTGTATCGAAACTTTATATGCAGAGATGCCAAGATTTTCTTTTAGAGCCTCCCGGTGAAGACTGGGATGGGGTGTTCACCATGAAGACAAAATAAATGCCAAACTTTTGCCGTTCGCTCTTTGCACTTATGCTCATCGCTCAGTTCGTCGAGCCGTGCTTTGCACAAAGCTCAGTGGCAGATGGCGTACTGATCAATGCCCAGAATATGGATCGCGATCTAAGAACACGCACGGTAAAATTAGATGGCGATGTTCAGGTCGTCTTTCAAGGTCAACACTTAAGCTGTCAGAAGGCGATCATCAATTTAAAAACTCAAATCATAACCGCCACCGGAAACGTGATCTTAACAAACGAAAAGGTACACGTTGAGGGTGACAAAGTGGTTTTCAATTACAAAACCAACACCGGATGGATTTACAACGGTTTTGTGCAATCTGGGCAAGTCGTTTTTGAGGGCGAAGTGATCGAAAAAGCGGGCGAGAATCACTACCTGGCCACTAACGGAAAATACACGGCGTGCGAAACCTGCCCGCCTGGCTGGAGTTTTTCTGGCCGAAGTATTGATGCAGAACTAGGCGGATACGCGCGCATCAAACGGCCCATTTTTAGGATTGGCGGCGTGCCCGTTTTGATTCTACCAAGCATTATCGTTCCGCTAAAAAGCGCCCGCCAGAGCGGGTTTCTGGTGCCGACATTTGATTATTCTGGTCGCGGGGGTTTGACACTAGGGCAGAGCTATTTTTGGGCCATCAACAAGAGTGAAGACGCCACATTCATTGGAAAGTGGTACGAAAAAAGAGGATACAAAGCTTTAGGCGAGTATCGCTACATGATCGCCGAAGAGAGCAAAGGCCATCTTGGTGGAGCATGGATTCACGATCGAGAGGTCAAAGACAAATACGGTTTCAAAGATGAACAAGACAGATGGTTTTTATCCTATGATCATCACTATGAATTGCCTGGCGACTACACTCAAAGGCTTTCCTTAAGATCGATAAGCGATCTGCGCTACCCAACTGATTTTTCAGATGAAATCGCCGGCCACGGTGACCCAGCAATTGAAAATAAGGCTTCGATTTCATCTCGGTCTGAAGATCAGTTTTACTCTGCCGAAGTGGATCTTTATACAAATCTTCTAAAAGCAGCTCCACTCGCCAATAACGACGACTCGGTTCACCGTGCCCCAGAGATCAAATATGCCTTGAAAGAAATCACCCTAGGCGAAAATGGGCCCCTCTTTCACTTGGATATGGACTATACAAATTTCACTCGCAACCTTCATAACTACGATGATCTCCGAGCTTACAATGGCCTACTCAAACCCATAGGAAACAACGGCAACAATGAAGATCTCAACGACGGACTTGGACCAAATGGTGAGGTAACAAGAGACGGCGAGTACAACTCTGCCACGGACCTTTTTCGAACTGGGCAGAGGGTTATTATTCAACCCGAGATCGCCTATCCATTTCAAATTGGACGCACGTTGGACGTGCTCCCCAGCTTAACTTACCGAGAAGCCCAGTATCGTTTTTATCCCACTGATTCGGCCGAGGCCTCTGGTTTTTCAGAAACAGCCGCGCAGCGCCTTGTCGAAACCAATGTCAAAATGCGCGGCGAAGCCCATAAAATTTTCGGCAATCTAATAGACCCCCTCGGCAATCGTTGGAAGCACTCTATTGAACCCGAGGTGAGTTATTCACATATTCCTTGGATCCGGCAGGCCAACCACCCATTCTTTCGAGACAACTCTGACAAGTTCGAAAGCCCACAAGCTTCTAGGCAGTTCGACCCCATTAGTGATGCCGACGTGGCTTCGCCCACCTCAAAACTGCAGTTTGACTACCGTGACCGGTATTATGAAAAGCAAATCGTGGACTTCGCTATCAATAATCGGGTCTCAAAAAAAATCTGGCAAAACGGCGAAGTCGATTATGACACACTGGCAACCTTTGGAGTTTCTCAAAGTTATGACTTTAACGAAGCCGACAATTCGACTCCCCATCCCTGGTCGCCGATCAACGCCAATCTGGATTTGCGACTCGATAACATCGAGTCCAACACGAGCGCCGCCCACAATCTGTACTCCAACACGACCAATATTTCTTCACGGCTAAAATTGATGGCGACCACAAAAAATTACTTTCAACTGAACTACGAACGCAGCTTCGTACTCACCGACGATTACGTCGTGGCTCAAAATGGTGAAACTAGAAGCGTTGGGTTTGGGCTTGGGTTTAACTCGAAGTACTTAGATGGCATAGGCCAGGTCGATTATGAAGCCATCAAGTGGGAAATGAAATCCTGGAGCTACGCATTGAACATCAGACCGCCTGGCAAATGTTGGATCATTCGTCTGCTGCACAGCCAAGTCATTCAGGGCGACAGACAAATTGGTGCTTCAATCAATTTCAATTTTGGCGGAGACCAAAGCATTTAGAAGCGATGAACCGTCCAGCTGGCCTCAGCCCCATCAAGTCGGTAATCGTCAGTCAGTATTGGATTTAATGTGAAGGGGATTTTGTCTATTGCCGCAACCGGGTCAAGCTCGTCTTCTGGCTCTAAGCCAGGAACAATGTAGACTACGTAAACCCCAAGAAGAATTCCTGTGTAGAGCCCAAGCGAGGCGCCTCTTGCCACCTTATTGAGGTTGTCACCTGGTTTGTTGGTGAATGCCAATGTGGCCACACCCACCAAAGAGCCGGCCATTACACCATAGGTGCAGCTCGATATAAATTCACGCGTAGGATTTGCCTGCGAGACCCGAGGCAATGCCATTGAAATCATCAATAATGAGCCTAGAATCCATCTCATCTCTTCAAGTGTCCCATATCTCCTTCGGGTGTCAATCCGTCAACCTCACTGACCCAGATCTCAGAGCCCGCTGCAAATGCAAGCAGCAACTGAACAGGCTCGTACTGCGACAAAATCTGGCAAACGCGCTGTAGACGGCGCAGCTGCGAAAAACTCAGTCCCGTAGAGCCGCCTCCAGAGTCTCCTTTGACTTCGATCACGCTCAAAATTCCCTCGATATCGCGTGCCAAGAGATCCACCTGTACTCCTGTGCAAATCGAACTTTGGCAAAGAATGAACCAGCCTCGGTCGGCTAAAAATTTGCTCACTCTCTTTTCAGTTTTTTGGTGCGCAGATAACGCCTCTGAATCCCAATCGATGGATTGGGGTCGGACCCAACTTTTCCAAGGCTCTTTTATGAATGGGCGTGGGGTAACCTTTGTGTTTTTCAAAGCCATAACCCCCGTATTGATTGGCCATCTGATACATGAGATGGTCCCGCTCCACTTTGGCCAATATCGAGGCGGCTGATATTGGCTCTGCCCTCAAGTCTCCCTTGATAACCGGAGTTTGTATAAAGCGCTCATTTAGGCCGGGGATCTTGAGCTTTCCATCCACGATCACGTGCCCCGAATCCACGCCAAGACCCTCAATGGCTCTTCGCATCGCTAGCATTGAAGCCCATAAGATATTCAACGTTGCAATTTCCTCAACGGTTGCAATTCCCACGGCACATTTAAATGATTCTTTGATTGTTTTTGAGAGTTCTTCGCGCCGCTTTTCGGACAAGATTTTCGAATCTTGAAACAGCTTTGGTGCTGGCGGATTCATCATTACGGCGGCCGCATACACAGGCCCGGCTAAACAGCCGCGACCCACTTCATCAACCCCAATAACGGGAGATGGTTTGAGAGCTTCCCATTTGAACTTGGGCCACTGTGCCCGCACGACTAGAATTTACTCTTTTTTGGAATCAGCGCTAACAGGCTCTGCACCTGTTTCTACCATTTTCTCGTTGCTAGCTTCGCTGCGATAAGCTCCGCTCTCTAAGCGCGCCGAACGACCGCGAAGTCCGCGTAGATAAAACAACCTAGATCTTCGAACCACGCCATGAGATTCAACTTCAATGCGGTCAATGGCTGGAGAGAGAATTGGGAAAGTTCGCTCGACTCCCACACCGCTCGACATTTTTCTAACTGTAAATGATCGACCTGTTCCGCTACCTTGAACTTTTATGACAACGCCAGAAAACAGCTGAATTCGCTCTTTCTCGCCCTCTTTCACTTTCACGTATACACCGATTGAGTCGCCAGTTTTAAATTTGGGCATGGCTTTGGGTTTTGCCATTCGGTCCCAAGTGACTCGGCGAACAAGGTCAGTTGAAGAAGTAGATTTTTCACGGGCCATGACGCGCTCCAATGTTCCGGTGTGAATAAGCCTCAGACTCGTATCACGACCCTAGAAGTCGGTCAAGAACGATGCTCACCGCCGATCGAACTGACAGATGCCTGAAATCGTCATGTGAGGCGCCCTTGATTGGTGCAAGCAGAGCCTCAGCCTGGCTGAGAACCGAGTCTCCGAGGCCAAATCCGGTTCCAAATACCAAGAGTATGGGTCGATCGCCGCCCGCCCAGATCTTTTCTCGAAGCTCTTTGTAGCTGAGCCTAGGTACGCTGAGCTCTTTTGCTGAAGTGGCGATAACCATTGGCGGCGCTTCAAAGGTTTTGAGCACATCCTCTAATGTCTCAGCGAGTTCAACGTGCTTGAGAGCCTCTCGCCTTGAAGGGTTGTATTCGGCTCCCACCCCAAGGCGCCAGTGCTCGAGCACGCGCGATACAAAAATCAGCTGTTCTTTGAGTCGATTGACGATGAAATATTTCTCGACCCCAAATGTTCGGCTCGCCCTCGCGATGTCATGAATGTCGAAATTGGTGACGTTGGTGACAACCGTGTTTTTAGCTCGGTCGTAAACCGGCCAATGAATGAGAGCTACGTATATTTTTAAGCGCTTGGTATCAGCAGATTCGCTCATTTTTTGTTTTCCATCCTCGAATGCGTATCTAGATCGCCAAGCCCAAAGCGTTCAAGATCCTCTTTGGGTAGACTGTCGAGAAACTTGAGCGCCGCCCTAAGATCTTGGCTCGAAACATTTAAATCTGGGCGAAGCCGTTGGGTTCTGGCAACCGACACACTCCACTCCAATTTTGCAATTTCTGCGTGATTCCCAGAAAGTAGGCCACTTGGTACACTCAGCCCTTGAATTTCTCTGGGCCTGGTGAATTGCGGACACTCGAGCTTACCATCAGTAAAGCTGTCTTTCTTCGCCGACAAGGCGTTACCGAGAACGCCCTCTTTTAAACGCGCCACAGACTCAATAATGGCCATAGCCGCCACTTCCCCACCGTTGAGCACAAAATCACCTATAGAAATCTCGTCGTCGGCGAATTTCTCAACAAAGCGCTGATCGATTCCGGCGTAGCGGCCACAAACCAGTACACGATTCAGCTCTGGCTGGCTCGCCCACTCTCTGGCCAATGATTGATTCCAAATTCGGCCCTGGGGTGAGAGCACTGTGACTCTTGAATTCTTATGTTTCACTTTTATGGCGTTTACACAATCCGCCAGGGGCTCATAGCGAAGCACCATTCCATCGCCACCGCCAAAGGCTTTGTCGTCGACTCGGCCATGGGGATCATTTGAAAAGTCCCTTAAGTGATAGGTGTCGACATTTACTAGGCCCTTTTCAATGGCTTGCCCAACCAACCCGGCCGAACAGAAATTGGAAATCAATTCTGGAAACAAAGACACCACCGAAAATCTCATGCGTCTTCGCCTTCAAACAATCCATCTGGTAGATTCATAACAATTTTTTTACCTGAAAAGTCGACCTCAACTATGAAGTCTTCAACAAAGGGAACCAGCACTTCTGCACCTTGATTATCGGGCTGAACACGCAGCAAATCTTGTGCACCGTTAAAGCCTGCGCCCACAACGCGCCCAAGAATCTCACCCTCATTGCTTTTCAATTCGAAACCCTCGAGCTCGGCCAAATAAAGCGTTTCTCCGGGCTCTGAAACGAGCAGGCCAGAGTCAATTTCGACCTTGGCCCCTTTTAGCGCCTCACTTTGTTCTCGGGTGCGAACGCCGTTTAAACTTAGCCGCCAACCTTCTTTGTGACTCTTTGCCAAATCCACACAAAAGGCCATGCGATCAATCTGATTTTTGGGGGTTAGGTAGAGTTCAACGCCACTCTCAAGCCAATCTGCATACTCTGAATGCAGCCGCAAATAGAGTTCGCCCTTTAATCCGTGAGCGGCGCTGATCCAGCCCACTTCATGAAAAGAACTAGGTATTTTTTGAGACTCTTGGTTTGAAGAATTACTCGACGATTTCAAGGATACTGCGCTTGTGCAACTTTGTGCTGGCCGCAGTGAGAATGATTCGAAGAGCTCGAGCTGTGCGTCCTTGTTTACCAATCACTTTGCCGCGATCACCTTCGGCAACATCGAGTTCAAACACTGTGGTTTGTTCGCCTTCAACTTCATTGACCTTCACGTCGTCTGGCTGATCCACCAGAGCCTTAGCCATAAACTCAACAAGATCTTTTAAGGAAGTAGGATTCATATGCAACTCACCTCACAACAACAATCAACCGCATCAACACAACTACTATACTATCCCCATCGAACCGAAAAAATAAGGGGATTAGGCCTTTGGCCTGGCTTTTCGTAGTAAACTTCGAACTCGATCTGTGGGTTGAGCACCCTTTTTGATCCAGCTATCAATTTTATCTATGTCCAGAGTGTACTCTTTTTCAGCACCTTGTGGATTGGGGTTGTAGTTACCGACAATCTCAATGTATTTGCCGTTTAACCAACGCCGCGAATCGGCCACGGTGACTCTGTATCTCGGACTATGCTTTTTACCAACTCGGGCCAAACGAATCACGACCATAGACTACGAACTCCTTTGATCATCCACGAAAAACAAGGGTTTACATTGGTTTTGACACGAGAGCAACCAAAATAGCTCGCGCCGGTCAAAAGCGAAATCCTCGGCCACGGCCACCCATTTTCATCATCTGAGACATCATCTTTTGAGCCTGTGCGAACTGTTCAACGAGCCTATTGACGTCTTTCACCTCGGTTCCAGAGCCATTGGCGATGCGTAAGCGTCTTGATCCATTGAGGATTTTTGGATTTTTTCGCTCTGTGGGCGTCATCGAGCGAATGATCGCCTCGATTTTCTTCATTTCTTTGTCGGGCGGAGCCATCCCTTTGAGTGATTTTGAAAGGCCACCTGCCCCCGGCATGAGCTTGAGCAAACTCTCGATCCCGCCCATTTTTTTAAGCATTTGCATTTGGCTTAAAAAATCCTCGAGTGTAAAACCCGCTTTGGCCATTTTCGCGGCTGATTCTTTGGCGAATTTCTCGTCGACTACTTCTTGAGCGCGCTCCACTAAAGTGAGCACGTCGCCCATTCCTAAAATTCGGCTGGCCAGCCGATCCGGGTGAAAAATTTCAAGATTCGCCACTTTCTCACCGACGCCCAAAAACTTAATTGGAACTCCGGTGCTAGCGCGAATACTTAAAGCGGCGCCGCCTCTCGCATCACCATCGACTTTTGTGAGAATCAAGCCGCTTAGGCCAATTTTAGAATGAAAACCTTCAGCCACGTTGACACTTTGTTGCCCGAGCATCGCATCGGCGACAAGAAGTGTTTCTGCCGGGTGAAGTTCATCTTTCATCATCTTGAGTTCACTCATTAATTGCTCATCGATTTGCAATCGCCCGGCCGTATCGACAATCACGACTTCGATAAATTCTTTTTCGGCCCAGCCGTGAATTTGCTGGGTCAATTCTTTGGCCGACATGCCCGCTTGAGTTGAGAACACAGGCAGGTCATTTTGCTTAGCCAAAGTGGTCAGCTGTTCAATCGCTGCCGGACGACTCAAATCGGCAGGTACAAGCCCGGGTTTCTTTTTGAGCTTTTGCCTCACATACAGCGCCAGCTTGGCCGACGTTGTTGTTTTACCTGCTCCCTGAAGCCCAACTAAAAAAATAACCGTTGGCTTTTTGGTGACG
>JBGSQJ010000247.1:0-3026 GCA_041738165.1 Bdellovibrionales bacterium | reverse complement strand
CCGCTCCCGAAAATGCCGAAGTCGTGGATCAATGTAAAAAAATTTCGATGGTCGTCGATTACGATAAAAATAACGCGCCAGTTTTTGCCGATCAAATCGTGAACTTGAAAGTCATGATCGACCTTGAGCAAGAGTACGGCTATCGAGCCGAGATGACCGATATGGAGGGTAAGTCCGTTGTCGTTACCGACACCGATGTTGAACTCACCAAAACCGTTTCTGAAGACATTGCAGAACTGGCGCGCTTTTTTGACCGTGAGTTTGATGTGAGCAAAGTGAAAACTGTAATTGGCTCCAATATTGGCGTTAAGGCGAATCAACAAGATGCCCTGGGCATCACCTTCTTCACCCTTAAAGACGAGTCAGGTGGGATTCTCGCTCAAGTGGGAACCTGGGGCTGGGGCTTTTTTGCGTGTGCGGACAAATCAGAGGAGACTTTACAATGACAAAGAAAATTCGACTTATTTTTTTAGTCGTCGGAACCAGCGTTTTTCTTTCGGCTTGCGGCAAGGATAGCTCGAACAATTCTGGTGGGGCCGCGCCTGCCGGTGGACCAAACAAACCGATCAACAAAGCCGAGTACCCCAATGTCGAAGGGTCGATTTTTGGTAAGTGGCAGATTGAGCAGCCTGAAAGAGAAAATGGCTTTACAATTACCACCCAGATTTTTCTTAATGACAAAGGCTCCTTAAGCGTGAGCGTGGAGTGCGCCGCCTCGGAAACTGAAAAGGTCTCAACCACCCTGTCCACTTCGATCAAAGTCGACGCCACCAGCGTTGAAATTCTTGAAGACGCCAAGTCAGAAGCCAAGGGTAAGTTTAAAGACCAAGAAGTAACCTGCACGGCGAGCGTAAGTAAGACCAAGTTCAATTATAGAGTTCAGGCCGATAGTCTACTGTTGTTTGGTGGAGGCCAGGCGCAATTGAGATTTTCACGAATGCGCTAGAGTGCGCGCTGGTGATGTCTGGACTTGCCGTGAGCCTGCGCCCTCAATCACAATGACCGAATGATATTGTGGATACTTTTCTCGACCATCGGACAGTTATATGCACAGCCCGTTTACCTGCCCACCACTTACAAGTGCCAACAGTACTTAGAGAGTTTTTTTAGCAAATCCGATATTCGCTTCGACAATCAGCTTCAGTTTGAACGTGAATTGATTCGTAAAACTCCTGTTCCAAAGTTATCTGAATACACTGACGAAGCATCTGAAGTTCAAACCAAAATCGATTACGTTGAGCAAGAAAACGAAATCAGCTTAGTGACCAAGTCTGGTCAAAAAGTAGCGATCGACACCCAAACTGTTCACGGCCTCACCTTGCCAATAAAAATCAAGGTGAGAAACAAATCGACGACCACGAATATTGAACTTTCTCACAACCCCCAAACGGGAGAGTGCGCGGTCCGCAAAGTCACTCGGCAAGTTCTCGGTCGCCCCGAGCAAATTCTTTTTGCTGGCGATCGGCTCTGCCAAGAGTTGAAACAAGCCCCTTTTATTCAACTCGGCCTCTTGAGTCGATATGGAATCGAGATCCCGGATAGACCCGGGCGTGGTCACACGGTGGCCTTAAAAGAAGTCACCGATCGCATCAAAGCCAATTGCGCGAAGAACACCAACTACTCAGCGCCGGTGAATCCGGCAGACTTGATCGCCAAGCCTGCGGGCAAAAAGGGCGGCGGCACTGATTCCCAGCCGGCAGGTACTAAATAAAAATAGTCTATTCGTGGAAAAAGTGATTATAGCTCAAACCATTCCCAGGTTAAATTTCCATCATTCACAACGAGTTCAAGGGTGACGGGCTGATCAAGCCAACTGCCAAGATTCAAACTTCGAACGATAGCGCCCTTTCCCCAGCATGAGATTTCCGAATCATCGCGCACATGCACATGACCCGACACATGCACATCAACATTGACCTCTGATCTGACCTTGCGAACATGAGCGGCAATTCGCGTGCGCACTTCATCTTCCTTGATCGTCTTCACATTCGATGTGTACTCTCGGCTCGCCGCAGAGGCTCGCTCGCCGATTCGCCTCACCCACGAATTGGGAAGATGGCGGCCGAGCCAACGAAGCACAGGTGTGCGCAAAAGCCAGCGCAAAAACAAATAACCTTTATCGCTTGGATCCATTTGGTCACCGTGCTCAATGATGACCGTGAACCTATCCATCTGAAGTTGATATGGGCCTTCGTGCACCGTGCAGCCTATATGATTTTGCCAAAAAGGCACAAGATCTAGATCGTGATTGCCCTCAAAGTAATGAACTTCAACACCGGCCTGAACGAGCGCGTGAACCTTTTCAATAATACGGGCGTAGCGATCGACAAAGTATTTTCGATCGGCAATCCAAAGATCGAATATGTCTCCGAGCAAAAAAACTTTTTCTGGTGGATTCAATAACCAAGAATCCAAGACGCCCAAAAACAAAACGGCCCGCCTATCTTCGGGCGAGCCGATATGAATGTCCGATACAAAGACAGCTCTCACGTCTCGGCTTCAAATCCTCTTTTTCGTCTGAGGTACGAAGGGACGTCGAGGTTTTCACTCTCAAAAGGAGAGCGAGGTGGCTCTGGGGCCAATCTTGTCGGTTCGGCGTCTTCCATATTCATAGAGAGTTGCTCGGGCGCCTGAGTGTCCCGAGAGCCTTGACTCTCTCGATAAGCCCTCGCCTTTGCCAAAAGGGCTTCGCGCGGCAGCAGCTTCTCACCTGATCGAGACGCTTCTTTTTGAGTGGCTGGTTGTTGAATTGGAAACTGAGGAGCCGAAGGCTGAGCCTGCGAACGACTTTCGATTTGAGGTTCATAGCTGCGTGGCTGCTCATAGCTGCGTGGCGATTCATAGCCTAAATCGTGACTTGTGTTCACCGGCGCTGAGAGCTGTACATTTTCAAATGACTGCGCCCCGCTCATATCTTGAGTCAATCTCGACATACCCGCGCTCATCAGCTCAGCCTCGGTCGCCGTGTTGAGTCTTGAATACTGATCTTCAACAGGCTTAACCGCACCACTTCCAAACCCCGTGGC
>JBGSQJ010000230.1:0-5429 GCA_041738165.1 Bdellovibrionales bacterium | reverse complement strand
TGCGGAGGGAATTTTTTTGTGCCCCTCGCTCTCATTTTGCTGTTCGCCCATCCAGGCTTCACCGTATGGTAGTTGTAATACATGTCATATTTCCACGCGCCCGCTTCAATGGCCGAAATCGCCGCGCTGGCACAGGACTTTTTATTTGGGCCACTACGCTTCATATGGAGTGCAGGCTTTGGATCACCGTCAAACTGGATACTGCCATTGGCCCACGAAAACTGGGCCCCCTTGTAAACGCCACGCCGATTAGGGAGAGTTTTCTTGTCATGAACAATGCCGCATATCGTATTGGGAGTTCCCCGATTGTGCGGAAATCCCTGCCGCGTCAGTCGATTTAGGACCACACGACTTACAGCGATTTGATCAGAAGTCTGCGGCTGATTGCCTGCCTCATTGTAGCAATTGCAGACCATACATCTAGCATGGTCAGTCGAAAATTTGTTTTGATTGCAACTGATTGCAGAATTGCTATCTCGAATCGCCTTCAAATCTTGGATGATCTGGCCATATTTCGAAAGGTCGACTTCGTCACCAGGTTCAATTGCCGACGCCACTGAATCTGAAGAGTCATTCTGAAACTTTGCAAATTCTGATCGACTTGCACCAATCCACTTGTCTTTGGCGGGATCTAACCCGTTATTCACAAGACATGTTTTGTAGTTGGTCGTACTGACAGGGGCAGAACTGCCTTTGACCCGCCAGGTTCTGAGTTTGTCCCATTCGCTGTGGCAAAGACCCGATGCTTGAGTTGGATCGTGAGCCTGGGCTGAAGCTGACTGCACTTCTGCTGCTTTCTCAACAATCGCCGCCTGAGCCTGCGTCTGGCCGAGGCCTCTTGAACTGGCTTGTTCAGGGTTGATCGGTTTTGCAACAGCAACAGGGTCTTGAGCGTCCTCTCGCTGCGCAACGGACTCTTCAGTTGAAGTCTGTGCTGATTGGATTTCTTTTTGAGCTGGTACGACGTTACTTATTTGAATGTCGTCGCCGTCGACTTTGACCGGCAAATCTATATCTTTTTGAGGTACATCAAAATAACGGAAGGCACTAATCTGTGTTCCATGTTCTTTTTCGAAGCGCTCAATCCGCTCGCTCATATGATCAAGTGAAACGTAAAGCTGATTGCCATCAGAATCATAAAACGGAAATCGGCCAATTCTGTTGTAAGTTTTAGGGTCACCTTGCTTAACTGGATAGGTTGATTTTCGCCATTTTTCTAAACTGGCGCGAAAATCAATCTTGCCATTGTTCGAAACCTTATATTGGTTGGGCACGCGAACGGTGATTTCGTTGATTTTCATACCTTCAGTTGTACCTACCGGAACAACTTGGCTACCTTTCCATCTGTACACTCTGTAGTTGGGGGGATCGGCGATTTTAACAGTGAAGTAACCAACGGGGGTTTGAGCCAAAGAGCTTATCCCCGACGCCAATAACAATAGATATAGTGCATAGGTTAAATGTCTCATTGCTCACAGATAGAGCAAGCCCGATACCAAATCGACCAGGCTGTATGCCAACTTATCTGGAGTAGGCCGTTTTGGTGTTACCAGCTGTCAAAAGGTTGGTCGGCCCGCGATACAAATCGTCTCACAATGAGACTGTGTCAAAACGATGGCCACCAAATATTAGTCGGTGACCTCAAGTCATTTAAATCATTGAAGTTCGGCCAGGGCCTGTTGCCGCTTTATCCAGAGCCTACTCAATAAAGGCTTTGAGTTTACCAGATCGGCTAGGGTGGCGAAGCTTACGAAGCGCCTTGGCTTCGATCTGACGAATTCGCTCTCTGGTGACGTTGAAGTCCTGACCCACCTCTTCAAGGGTGTGATCGCTTTCTTCACCGATACCAAAGCGCATGCGCAAGACCTTCTCTTCGCGAGCCGTAAGTGTCGACAAAACCCTTCGAGTTTGCTCAGCCAAGTTCAAATTCACAATGGCTTCTGAAGGATTGATGACCTTTTTGTCTTCGATAAAATCGCCAAGGTGCGAATCTTCTTCTTCACCCACTGGGGTCTCAAGCGAAATGGGCTCTTTGGCGATTTTCAATACTTTGCGCACTTTATCGACGGGCATATCCATTTTAGCTGCGATCTCTTCGGGCGTGGGCTCGCGGCCAAGCTCTTGCACAAGGTATCTTGAAGTGCGCACCAATTTGTTAATGGTCTCGATCATATGCACAGGAATACGAATCGTGCGCGCCTGATCGGCAATAGCCCGAGTGATCGCCTGACGAATCCACCAAGTGGCGTAAGTCGAAAACTTATAACCACGACGATACTCGAATTTATCAACAGCCTTCATGAGGCCAATGTTGCCCTCTTGAATCAAATCTAAAAATTGCAAACCACGGTTGGTGTACTTTTTGGCAATCGAAACCACCAAACGAAGATTCGCTTCGACCAACTCAGATTTGGCTTTGTCGGCCTCACGCTCACCTTTCCAGATGGCGGTGTAGGTGTCTCGAATCCACTCAAAGGTCATTTCGGTTTCAGTGCCTAATCTTGCCAGGCGAACCTGCGCGCCTGTTGCCGCCACGTAGTGATTGCGAAACTGAGTGAACGAGAGACCCGTCTCTTTGGTCATCTTGGCAATTTCTTGATCTGATTTTTCGATCTGCTTAAATCTGGCCACAAGCGTATCTAGATCTTTCGAAAAAGTTCGCTCGGTCGCATTTTTCATACGCCGGCGCAATTCAGACATGCGGCCGACCAGGTTTTTAAATTTAATCACGATGCGGTTGATAGTCTTTCGGTTGAAATTGATGCTTTCAAAGTTCTCCATCAACTCAACGTTTAATTTTTCAAGCTCGTCTGATGCGGCCAATGACTCAGGAGATTTATGAGGTGCCTCTTTGAGCACCTGAAATTGTTTGGCTGATTTCTTTTGATATTTCTTTACGTGGCCAATTAATTCGTGAATTTTCTCGATGTACTCTTGTTCGTCGTACTGAGTGTCTTCATCTTCAAGGCCGCGAAAAATCGCCTTCACTTTGATTCGGCCTTCATCTAAGCGCTTACCAAGCTGAACGATCTCATTTGTTCCAATGGGTGACATGGTGATCGCGCGAACGATTTCACGCTCACCCGACTCAATCCGTCTGGCGATTTCAACTTCACCTTCGCGGGTCAAAAGTGAAACGCTTCCCATCTTGCGCAAGTAAAGACGTACAGGGTCGTTGCTCTTGGCATCGCCTTCGGCTTCTTTTTCTTCTTCTTCTTCTTCGTTGGTCTCACGATCGGGATCGGCCAAAAAGAACTGGTCTTCTTCGCCGTCTTTCTTTGTTTCAGACGTGTCAGTAAAAGTTACACCGTTTACCTCGAGCGCCTGCATGAATGTGTCGAGCACACTGGCTGCAACGATTTCAACCGGAAGGAGTTCGTTGATCTCTTCGATCGAGAGCTCACCTCGGTCTTTAGCCATAGCCACAAACCGCTGAATTTCATCACGAATCACATCTTGTTGCTGAACCAATGTGAATTCTTTTGGTGCTGTTTCAGCGGATTTGTCGCCCGTGTTTTTTGACATGCGAATGCACTCCTTACGAAAATAAAGAGGTTATGAACCCCGGTTCAATGACCTGCGATCTCTGTGGATATTCATTAACTGTTCCATCTGCTCTGCCGATTGAGCCGCACTAGAGCTGCGCAAGTTTGAAACTAATTCTTTCGACTGCAGACGCAAATGGTTTTCCCTTATCCGCTTAAGACAATCTCGGACTAACTTGACGCCACTATCACTATCTAGCGAAACATAGGGCTCAGACAAATGTCGAGTGATCGTCTCTACTGGCCGAACTTCATTCGCCAGCAAGGCGGATAAGTTATCAAATTTACTTGGCATTTGTCTATACACTTCACTCACTCTCTGAAATAACGCGCGGGCTCCTGGATCGGCAAATTCATTGGCCACCGAACTCTCAAGCGCCTCTTTTAGATAGACCTCGCGAAACAGAATAACGTTTAAAAATTCGATTTCTGTCTTCGAAGCTCGGCTCAAATCGAACACACGCGGAGTAGGCGCCGCGTCCGGGGTTTGGACAGTTTGTGAATTTACTTCAATCGGCTTTTCGGGCGCCTGCGGTCTTTGGCCACCGGGCTTTACAGCCTTGACGCTCTGCTTAACAAGGTGGCTCGGAACATCGACCAAACGAGTGAGTCGATCTTGATAAAGGGCCCTTAAGCGTCCATCGGGGATGCCTGCAATCACGGGGCTAAATTCATCGAGCAATTCGACTTTGCCAGGAGCTGAGCCTTTGGCATGAAGCCAGCGTTCGTTGAGCACAACATCGAATAAATCAGGCGCCTGCTCGACTTGAGTTTTTAAAATTTCGGCGCCGTGCTGGCGTAAAAAATCATCCGGATCCTGCTCGTTGGGCAAAAACAATCCGCGCGCATGCACTCCGCCTTCGAGCAATATCGGCATGGCTCTGAGCGCCGCTGCCTTACCTGCCGAATCACCATCAAAGAGCACCAAAACTTTTTGGGTGTAGCGTTTGATCAATTTCACATGGTCGGCGGTGAAGGCCGTGCCTAAAGTAGCCACGACGTTTTCGATTCCGGCCCCCACCAGGGCCAACCAATCCATGTAGCCCTCAACCAAGATGACTTCGTCACTGGTTCTGACGAACTTGGCTGAGTGGTTGAGACCGTAAAAGACTTGGCCTTTGTGAAACACACCCGAGTCAGGGCTATTTAGATATTTGGGCGATTGCTCTTTATCTAAGACCCGTCCGCCAAACCCGAGGCATTGGCCAGACGGCGAAAAAATGGGGAACATCAATCGATTGCGAAACAAATCGTAGTGCCCCTCTTTTTCTTTGCGGCGCTTGATCAGACCCAGCGCTTCAGCCACTTGAAGGGGAACTTTTTGGCGCTCGAGCAGTGCCGTCAGCGCCGTCCAATGATCAGGCGCAAAGCCAAGCTTGTGCTCGGTGATGAGCTTTTCACTAAGAGCGCGCCCTTTTAAGTAAATCCAAACTTGAGAGTCTTTGGGCTGCTGCATGAGTTGGTCATGGTAAAACTGAGCCGCATAGGCATTCACTTTAAGTTGTAGCGTGCGTTCATCATTTTTTTTAGGAGACGTCGACACCGGCAGTTCGATTCCCGCTCGCTTGGCCACGTATTCGATCGCTTCAGGAAAAGTTAAACCCTGATATTGCTGAACGAACGTCAGCGCATTGCCCGAGGCCTTGCAGCCGAAACAATGATAAACCTGCTTTTCTTCGCTGACTGAGAAGCTCGGCGATTTTTCGCCATGAAATGGGCATAGCCCCTGATAATTGGAGCCCGTACGGCGCAGCTGAACATATTGCGAGATCAAATCGATCAAATTGGTCGATTCGCGAACTCGCTCGATGAATTCTTGTTCAAACCGCACTTAAATCCCCCCAAAAAGCTCGGCTTGTTTTAAGCTCCTGCCAACTTGCTTTT
>JBGSQJ010000223.1:0-9716 GCA_041738165.1 Bdellovibrionales bacterium | reverse complement strand
GCGCTCCCAGCTAAAGCGCAATCACAATCGAACCCGCCGCGATAAGCGCCGTTCCTAAAATTAACTTCAAACTGGTCGGCTCGCCTAAAACCGTGGCCGCGATGATAACAGTAAATACCACGCTCAACTTGTCTATTGGGGCAACCGATGAAACCGGCCCCAGCTGTAGAGCTCGAAAATAGCAGAGCCACGACGCTCCCGTCGCCAAGCCCGAAAGTACCAAAAACATCACAGCCCTTGACGACCAATGTTCATCAAACTTCCACCCGCTCTGAAAGGCCAGCATGAAACTCACAAATATCAAAATCACCACTGTTCGTACCCAGGTCGCCAAGTTAGAATTCAACTCAGCGACACCGATTTTACCAAAAATGGCGGTCAACGCCGCAAATCCGGCCGCACCCAATGCAAACAATCGCCAATCATTCAGCATGCCCGCCTCAAAACTTTCTTACGTTTTCTTTTTCTGAAAACTCGATTTGTGAATCCATTTGACCCTCTGAAAAGAGATCACTCGCCGTTTGATAAATTCCCACGGCTCTTCGCACTCTCATCGGCAAGCCGTCGGGAGTTTTGGCCGTTCGAATATCCGATTCGACGACAATGTTGTCAGCATTCAGAGTATAAAGCTCCACCTTGTGATTCGGCGCCAGCACCGTCATAAATCCAGGTTCCATTAACGCTATCTTTTGGTAAGTTCCCATTAGCGCGCGGCCGGCGTTTGCCTTTAAGAGATTTTGACCAAAAAATCGGCTCTGGTAACTCATATTCAAAAAACCCAAGAGCGTGGGAGCCAGATCCATTTGCGAACCCATTTTCCTATTAATTTGTGGAGGCAAAAATTTAGGTGCATAAAATATCATCGGGATTTCGTAATCGCGGGCGACGATTTCACCCCCGCCGGCAACCGCCCCATCATGATCGGCCACAAAAATAAAGAGTGTGTTATCAAACCATTTTTTACCCTTGGCCATTTTTATAAATCGGCCTATGGCGTAGTCGGTGTACTTCACAGCCCCTTCTCTGCCCGATTGGCTAGGAATATCGATTCGGCCGTCAGGATAACTATAGGGCCGATGATTCGAAGTGGTTAAAACGGCCTGAAAAAATGGAGCCCCATTCTGACTCAGCCGATCGGCCTCTTTGAGCACTCGATCAAAGAGGTCTTCATCACAAACGCCCCATGCATTGGCGAACTGAATCTCACTCTCAGACATCGACCCCCGATCGACGACATCAAAACCATTGGACTCAAACCAATTTTTCATATTGTCAAAATAAGAAAAACCACCGTACACAAATTGATTCTGATACCCCTGGTGCTTCAAAACATATCCCAGGTTAAAAAGATGTTGGCTCTTGGGCCGCCTTACGATGGATTGGCCGGGCGTGGGCGGAAGCGACAACATAATCGCTTCGAGACCTCGCACGGTTCGCGTTCCGGTTGCAAATACGTGCGAGAAGAAAAGTCCTTCATCGGCCAACTTATCTAGATTCTCAGTCAAAATTTGTGGATTGCTAAAGTGGCCCATAAACCGAGCGCTCAAACTCTCGATGATCACCAACACCACGTTGAGTTTTCGAGGTTCACCGTCGGCTTGAATATTGCGAACGATTGAAACTTCATCTTCTGTGCCTAATTCAAGCGGCTCCTTCGTCTCATCCGTCGTCTCTTCTTCTAACCACTCATGAGTCTGGTGGATCGCCTCGACAGGATCGAGTTTCGTGTAGTATCGATCGAAATCTATGGAGTTTTGGCCGTAAGCAGTAATGAGAGCGAAAAAGGTATTTTTTGATACCTCACGATTCCATACCGAGTCATTCTCGAGCAGCCGTTCTTCCGACACTGCAACGGCCAGACAGCAGCCCACAAGGCTTAAAACAATCATCGCACCACGCTTTTTCAACCCAAAATCGAGGGTTGAAAGACGCTGGACTGATTTAACAAAAATGTAAGCGACTGGAAGCCACGCTAGCGTCAGCCCAGTCATTATCAGAGGCATGGGGTACGACTCGATTGCGTTTCGAGTGACTTCCTGAGAATAAACGAGATAGTCGACTGCTATAAAATTGAACCGCGAGGAGAATTCATCGAAGAAAAACACCTCGGCCAACGACATAAACATAAAGAAATAACTCAAAATCAAATACAAACCTAAGAGAACGACCTTGAAGACTTTTGATTTTAGAAATCCCTCAGGACTCAGAACGAACATTACGGTCATTGGCAAAAAGAAGAAACTCGCGACTATAAAATCAAACACAAACCCTTTTGACAAAACCATGGGCAGGGAACTGGCAAAGTGACCCTGGCCCACGCCAATCCACAACCAATACCCCATGCGCTCAAGGGTCAAAAAACCAATCATAAGGAGCATTCCCCACAGCAGTAGCCGCATAGGCTCAATGGCTTTGATGTTAGGCTTCAAATATTGGGGTTGATTCATATTTGGTCCTCGACATTTTCGATAGTAACCAAATATCTCAAACTGTTCGCGAATTTATTATGTGCCGAGCTTCGTTGACACGGAACTGAATGAAGAGCTGATCGGTCCATTGAAGAGGATATGGCTCGAATATGGAGAATTCGTCATATTAAGCCATTGAGGGGCCAATACGCTACTGCGAGCGGCCAAACCCAAAGGACCGAGTGCGCTTCGCCACCGTATCGAAATTGACCAGGCGGGCGCCGTCTTCATTTACCAAAAATTGAAAGTGGCCGGATTGAGAGTCACACACCACGTTGGCGTCGTCTTGGCTGAGCGCTCTTTCTTGTGATGGGCGCTTCCCAAGAACCGTTCGAGTTACAGATTTTGACTTTAAGAGGTTGAATTCGCTTTCGACATTGGTAAACACTAAGCGCGCCGACCAGTTGAAAATTCCTGAAGAGCATTCGATCAAAATCGTCGAGCGATCGGGCAAGACGCCTATTCGATTTTCTTCTATTCGCGAGGTCACCATCACATCAAGTTGCTGAACTTCAGAGGCAAACAAGTTGGGCGCCAGGCCAATTGCGGCGATTAAAAAAGCGGATTTGAGAGTCATTAGGTCTCCTTCCATGAAGACAGTCCATCACTCTACATGGCAAGCGCCATGCCAGACTAGCCGCCGAACCTAGTGAACTTGAGACACAATTCGAGCTAAGACCGGGCTCAAATTGAGCCCTCAGCAATAAAATTTTTGCATTGCCCAGTGCCGCTATTGAGAAGCGACTTAAAAAATCCTCAGATATCTGTCCAAACACTACAGGCTATCTGACCCACAACTTGATACTGGTCAGTTGCAGCGTAGTTTGGACCCTTCCAGATGTGCATCATCGCACCCTCGATGGGCGTAAAATCGGGCGACTGCACAATTCTCTTCAAATCCATATCGATAAAGTTGGGCCCAGCATACCTCAGAAAAACCGGGTTCTCTTGGAGCACGAATCCAGATGCACCGACTATAACTTGCTCTCGTTCAGCATCCTCTGAGGCAAAGTACTGAGCCAAATCCTGGCCCTCAAAACGATAGCCAAATTGATGGCCATCCGTCTCGACCTCCACCTCACCTCGGCTGGCCTGACCCGTTTTGGCGTCAGTTGATATAGTAATTGTAACCAGTACATCATCGCTCGTCTTTCCAGAACAAATCGAAGTGGCCCACCCACTATGGCCCAGCAGCAATGCCGCAGTTAGAATCAACTTATTCATTTGAATTCCCTTTCTTCAAAGAGGCTCTCTTTGAAATAAAAATACCAATTCAACTCCACCCACAATCATCTTTCCAGATCCGGGGCATCCCTCTGCAGGAGGCATCAAACAGGCCCCCCACTCGGGCTCATAAGTGAAGCCGCCGATTTTTGAATTTTGATCGTAGACAGAAATGTCAAATCTGTGAAAAAGACCTCGGATGCCCTGTGAGGCCGGCAGAAGACTTGAAAATTTTCGCACCACTATTTTTCTATATACTGAACCACACGTCACCTTAGATGTGAGCTCAATCGTCTCAGAGCCAACACTTAAATTGAAGCGACCCTGTTCAATCTCACATTGTTCAGTACTGAAAACCAGCTTGGCGTTGATCACATTTACCGGGTTGATCGGGTTCCACCACGTGCTCGGGCTGTAGTTTTTTATAATAAGCGGCTCAATGAGTTGGTCAGATAAAACAAAGTTTGTGTCGGGGTAGCCAGAGACCCAAAGGTATTCATGCAGCACCAATCGAAGTCTGGCTTTAGTCTCCATGGGTCGGCGGATCTCGCGCCAACGCGTACGATTGACTATAATTTTATCTTCGTCTGGGTAAAAATTGACAGCATCAACTTCGTCGCCTCTTAAGAAAACATGTTCGTCTGATGAGACCAGCGTCGTGCGCAGCTGATGCTCCACTCGCCCTAAGTCGATTGAAAGTGCCGCAGCAACCCCGTTGAGCCGTAGCCGTTGCAGTATGTCTTGCCCCGACAAGATGAACTCAGCTGAAAATGCGTCACCGGCGTTGCCATTGTCCCAGCCAAGTTGGTTGCCCAATTCGGCAGACCAAGCCAATGAAAATCCAAAAGCAAAACCAGAAACTATAAAGAGCTTAAACCATCGACTGATCATGAATTGTCTTTCGTTAGTGGAAATAGCTGGATATTGAGACGATACACTTCGTCTTTTACGCCGGTCTCTAAATAGGCTGACATTCGTCGCCGAAAATCTTGAATGAGCTTTTTAGCCTTGGGAATTTTGTTTTTAGAAATAGCCATGGTGATCCCCGAAATATCACGTGAATCGACTGAATCTTCACTCAGCGAATCAATTGCTTTTAAAATATTTTGCCGATGACCTTTTTGTAATGCCACATTTGGAACAGGAGAAGACGTGGCCACATTGGAACCCGTCAACTTCCATTTGCCCTTTGCGTTGCCAATTAGGCCTAAACGTTCGAGACGCTCACAACAACCTTGAACTTCATGAAGTGGGATTTTAAGCCGCCGCGAGATTTCTTTCTCGCCGCCTCTAGAGTTCGTCAGTTCTAAAAAGCCCAAAATTGCGAAGTGCTGCCAATCCGAAATGGCCTCTGCTTTTTCAATCACAAGTTCATCATAGATCAACTTCTCGGGTTGAAACTCTTCACCGGTCACCGTTTCGACGATGAGCATCTGGGCTTCCACTGGATCCATGATTTTCAAGCCATCAATGAGTTTGCGAGCGGTCTTGACCGTAATGCTGCGCTTGCCTCTTAGAATGGCGGACAATGTAGAGGAATCAATATCCAGAGCCCTAGCAAACGCCCTGAGCGAATACGAAGGATTGGATCGACAGCGATCTTCATAAACCTGATTGAGGTAATCTACGAGCTTCATCAAAAGTAGAGATACAACAAGAGACCGAAGAATAACAATGAATCAATAGGTGCCTGAAAGCAATTCTGCGGCATCTCTGCCGCAGAATGAGTAATCTGAATTTTAAAGGTCGAAATTGAGGCTACTGGATGTCCATAGTTGCGTTAGGGACTTCACCATAAATTCCTGGTGAAAAGAGCCCCTCAGCGCGCGTCGGAGGCAAAACAAAGTGGCCAGGATTATTGAGCTGGTATTGGTATTTAACTACAGACCGCCCAGACTCAAGCTGTTCAATGTACAGTTTGTAACCAAGGTAACTCTTTTCACCCGACGTGAAGTCGCCATAGGCCTCTGCCAAAATGTTGCTTCCTGAAGGTATGCTATCGTTCAAGACTACGTTTTCAACAGTGGAACTTGCATTCAACACGATCTCGACTTCGACAATGTCGCCCGTCTGATAGCCGTTCGAGCGAGTGAGATTTCGCACTGATTTTTCAACACTGAGCCCCTGGTTACGAGGAGCTGTCAATGGCACCGCAGTACTCGTCTGCACACTGATCCAAGGCAATCCAGAACCGTTTTGCTGAGCCTGAAGCGTAGCTGTTGTTCCAGGCCAGTCAGTGACCAATTCGACTGACGACTTTTCGGCCCATTTTACAATTTCATTTCGCTTGGTTTCAGCCACAGCCAAAGTCGCAACACCAGTTACGGGTTCAGACTCAAAAGCCTGCGCAAATCCCTTAAGAGCTTGGCCAACAGAGCCCATACTGCGAGTCATGTACCACTTCGATTTACTGGCGTTGATGAGTCCTACAGCTAGATTCTTCGCCAAGTTTTTATCAGTTTTCACAAGATTCAGACCAAGCAAAAGCTTTGCTGTCTCAACCGTGTCATCGGAATAAAACCATCCGCCTCCGACAGGCTGACCGGGTAGGCGCGCTGCGTTTCCGGTGAAGGTGAGGCGACTTGCCAATACCGAGTAAGGCTTTTCTAGATCAACACTAGCCGCTCGCACCGAAAGTCCGAAGAGCCAATAGTCAACCAAGTCCGAGTTCGACCAATTCTCCATTAGCTTATCAAACTGAACTGGATTCTGTGCCAACTCCATCGACATTTCTAAGAACACTGCCTTGGCAACGTTGCGTAGCATGAGGTCACCAATCACATTTGCCGCTCTTCCCATTGTCGACAGAGCTCTTAGCCAATCGGTTTTGGTTTGTCCAATATAGACTGGAGGTACGGTTTTCGCGAGTACCGCTCCAATGGCTCCGTTCCACTTGGCCCTTAGTGAGGCTGGAATCATTGCCAGAGCCCATGGCTCCGCACTTAGAGCATTAATCATAGTTGCAGTAAGCTCCAGGTTCCCACGATTTGACTCGGGGAACATTTTCACAAATCCCTTGTCGTCGGTTTGTGCAATCAAAGTCTCCATGACCTTTGCCATCTCTGGCTCACTTTGGTTGTAGAGAGCTTTATAGAACCGACTTTCAATATAAAAATCTGAGAAAGAATCGTTAGCCAAGCGTTGCTTAACCTGAGCTAGAGCTCCAACCACTAAACTGTCAGACAAAACAACGCGAATCTCGCCCCTGTCGGCCTTGGCACCCGCTTCTTTTACAAGATTTTGCGAGTAAGAGTTCGTCGACATCTGGCTAATAAACGAATCTGCAACGGTCATCGGAACAGACGGCGCAATCACTTGCGGCGCGGGCTCCATACTATCAACGAGCACACCATTCTCGTCATAAACCTTGATATTGTACACAATGGTCGTGGCGCCCTCTTCGATACCAATCATCCCCAAATCAATGGCGCCAGACGAGGCACTATCGATGGACGAGGTTTTTTCTAACTTAACCGTTTTGATCGTTTTTCCATTTGCGTCTTTCAACTGAGCTTCGACGACCGCTTTAAAGGTTTTGGAAGACTTGGCATTGTTTTGAACAGTCACCAAGACAGGGTATCGATCACCCGTGTGAGCCACGCTAGGAATGTTTGAGAAGGATTGAACATCCTTAGCGCTGAGGTAGCTCACTTCGCCCATACCAAATTTTTGATTTTTGGCTTTGGCTATAGCGATAATCTTGAAACGAGTCAGACTGTCATTGGCCTTGAAGCTAAACCTAGCAACGCCATTTTGTACAGGTACATTGGTTTGAAAACTCACCAAAGCATCAAATAGCTTTCGCTTAAATTCGGTCTCAGAGGATCCGTCGCCTCCGTCACTGCCGCCTTTACGCATATCATCGTCAGCTAATTCGGCATTTTTAACAGACACTGTTTCAACCCGTGTGAGGGACGTAATCAGCGAGACCGTGCCGCGGCGATACTGCATCAAAGAGTCGAGAATCTTATAACTATCGTTGCTCTTGAGCTCCAGGATTTTCTCTTCTAAAGCCACCAGAGTGACGGTGCCGCCTTCAATCGAACCCATCTCAGGAGTCACCTGAACCGATACGTCCACCATGTCGCCAGGCTCATACTGAGGTTTGTCGGTGGTCACCTTAACATTGGCCGCAAATCGATCCCAACCAATCTTAACATTGGCGTAACCAATGCGATAAGTTGGGCGCCCGAGATCAAGCTGGTCGCCGTTTGAGTTCACCGATGAAGTTCGTCCGGTGATAGCGAATACCGACACAAAGGCATTTGGTGCCTGTGACGCATCTACTGGTACTTCAACCGAACCCTTTTCGCAGGCATTTCGAACCACCATAGACTCAATCACATCTGCACGTTCTATAGATACCAAAGCTGAACACGTCTTAAACGGAGCGGGGAAACTGACCACAGCTTTGTCTCCGCCTCTGTACGTCTTTTTATCAAGCGCGAGAGGCAAATTCTTTTGCTCGTCCTCATCACCAAAATCGTAATACTCGTCTTCACCATAAACTTTGCCCTCAGAATCCATTTTAAAGAGCACGTGGGCGGCTTGCAGAGAAGATTTCGACGACGCCTCAAATACGTAGGAACCGGCTTCAAGTTGAGAGATCGCACAGGCCATAATTCCGCCTTCAGTCGCGCACTTGGGCTGCCAACGAACGGGCTTAAGCTCTCGCTCAACGGTGTTTTTGATCAAACCACCAAAGAGCTGCTCACCCACCATTTTGGTCTCGATTTTTGCAATTTTTAATTCCAAATCGCTTGGTTGAGTGATCACTTTGCCATCTACTTTAACACTGGCAACCATCAGTTTACCCTGAGTTCGGTCACTGGCGTTCAGCTTAACTCCGACATAAGACTCAGAGTTGAAAATGGTTTTACCCAGCGACAGAGTCTGGAACTCGCCCATCTGATCTTGATAGCGAACACGAACCACCATCTTTTGTGGTCGATTCACATTTTGCAATAGTTCACCAATCGTACGACCATCCAAAGCCCGCTCAGGAGCCAAGTCCATTGTCAGTGCACCTGATTCATCAGTCGCAAGATTTTCTATAGTTGCAGGTCGATCACTATCCGGCAAACCTGAAGGTTGCGCGGCATTCTCATCTGAAAGTGAAATCGCACCGTTGCCAACGTTGAAGCCGTCTAATTTCTTTAAGTTCACAGCCGTTGGTTCAAAATAGTACGACAAAGTAAGAGGCAATTTTTTCGCGCCGACACCGTTCGCATAACGCACGACCGAGCTAACAGAAAGAGTCTGGGGCTTGACCAGGTCGCCTTCTGGAAAGGCGATAAGTCCCGACATCAGGGGAATCTTAAACTCAGCCACTTCAATTTGGCCACTCGATACATCACGTCGATATTTTTCACCGGGAATCTCAAGTTCAATTCGGTAGCCGCCTAGTTTTGCCGAGCTACCTGCGGGGACCTTCCACTGAAATTCAGCCGCACCGTCGGTCCATTTCAACGGAAACTCGTAATACAATTCATAATTGTCGTTGCTAACCACGACGGCCTTGGTTGCCAAATTGGCTGGATTGACATCTGCGAAGCCAGAAGCGCCTGGGATTTTGGCGAGCAACTGTACGGGCACGGTTTGCCCAGGCTTTACAAGATTGACCCCAACTATGCTGTGGTAAAACGTCTCGCCCTCAGTCAAATTGCTGCTAAAGTACTCAATCCCTGGCGCGTACATCGCGTACGAATTGGCGCTCTGCCAAGATGAGTGAGTAAACGTAAAATCATCTTTTGTTGAAGCAAAAACATAGAACTCTGACTTATCTAGGTAGCTCGACCAAACTCGATCTGGCTTTTGGCAGTCACTGGCCCACTCTTGATTGGGGATTACAGCCACGCCCGAAGCGTTGGCGGCCACCCTCAATACAGCTGCGCCCAAACAATTGCGAACTTCAACAGTCGCGTTGGCAACAGGCTCGCCGGTTGAAAGGCGCGTGACCCAAGCCAATGTTTTTTCACTGCCCAATTTAAGATGAACAGATAAGTCTGTGACCTGCGCCAAGAC
>JBGSQJ010000173.1:0-2485 GCA_041738165.1 Bdellovibrionales bacterium | reverse complement strand
GCCTTGACCTCACTCGTGTGAGTCGCTGATTTTGAAAGAAGATGACGAAGATATTGATTCGTTCAATATTTCTGAACTTCTGGCGTTTTCTCATCATTCGAGTTCCAAATCGGAACAATGTCGACTTCGACCGGGTCACCATAGTCCGTTTGAACCATTCGGTTCTGTTTGACCTCTAGCAAAATGTTGAGCAGTGACTCAGGGTTTCGATAAAGCTCATCCAGCATCAAGAGCCCACCGTCTTGCTGAAAAACTTGGCCCGAGTAGTCAACCGCGAGATCACCCATTTCACCGCCCGAGTAAAAGGCTTGTCTCATTAGGTTGGGGCGCGCAAACAGCGCTTCAAAGTTGGGGTCTTCACCCTGAGCACGAATGATTTGCGGCTCGACTTTGTTTTGAACGGTGGATTTTGGAACAATCACCATGAATTCACTAATCGCGGAGATATACTCTTCACGTGTTAGATCATTTTCATTCATCAAACCTTGCGCAATTTCAGGGTACTTGTGCTGCAAGATGGCGCGGATGATGGCTCGCGATTTAGGCTCGGCTTTAAGCCAACCCTTGCTGATCGTCATGCCCCATTTTCTGCGAATTTTCGGAATCAATGAATCGGCCAACTCTTCTTTCATATCTTGTCTCAAAAGAGTGAAAGGTGATCTTGGCATGTCGGGATCAATCCATTTTGAAATGGGCTTGCCGGTCGTACGATCAAATTTAAACATGTGCTGAAGAATTGGGATCTCGTTGAGATTTTTCCAGCGATACGAGAACTGCTTAAACTGTGGCTCAGTCTTAGCAAGATTTTTTTCTACATTGTCGATGACGTAGAGAAGCTCAGTTTTGCCGGTACCTGCAGGCCCGGGAAATCCAAAGGCTTTACCTGAACGATCACCGCGCGCCAACGAACCTAAAAAATTCACCAAGGCGTCAACAGCTTCTTCGTTGCCGACAACCATTCGTCCGCCGCCCAGTGGATGGCCCGTGACAACGGGATACACCATCACGTCTTTGAGACCATACATGGGATCTTTGGCTTTGACTGCGGGAACGTGATTGAGCATAGCGTAGGCTTTTTCGGCCGCATTCGCAATTGTAAACGGATGTGCAAGCGCTATGTTTTCATCGGGATTCTCAGAGAAAAAGTCTTCAAGAGTCCAAGCTTCCATCGCGTCTTCGCCGCGCTCCTTAAGCAGCCTGGCGTAGGCCGAGCTCGCAGCGGAAGGGACCGAAGTTTTTTTAGCCTTGCTGGCTTTCCCTTTTGGCGTGGCGGCCGTTTTACTTTCGGCAGCAACAGCATTTTCATCAGAAGCTGGACTCGCCGCCTCAGTGAGCGCGTCATCGCACTTTTTGTCATCGTTAGAATCTGCGCCATAAACCGATGAAGAGTTCATGATCACAATAGAAAACACCGCTGCGGCGAAATACTTCGCCCCGAGACCCTTGAAAAGATCGATCATTATTTGGCTCCTGTTACCCTTGTTAGTGTGCGATTAACTAGATAGGGCACTCACCGCCGTCAATTACGCTTAAAAAGTTTACGTACGGCTTTGAAAAAACGTGTACCCAGATTGGACCTAGGCCCAATTCCGTCACTGGTGTGTACACCCTTCATGTTTTTCTCTCTTAGATCATCCATAAGTTATCCTATGGTGAGAGCGGTTTTTGCTTATTGCGTCATAGTGGAAGACTGCTTCAATGATGAAACGGTCGCAATGAAAGACGGAGTTTACCTTGAGATCCCTAGCTGCTTTGTCCATAACCATTTTGGCCGCACCAATTTTTTTCGCTTCGGTGACTCATGGTGAATCCATCTCACCGTCATTTTTGTGCTCAGTTAAGATTTCTAAATTTTCGCAAAAGTCTAAATCTGAAATGGGTCCATCGCTTTACGACAAAGAAGAACAAAAGCGCCTCACCATCGCCAATTTAGAAAATCATCCGGTGGTTTTATCTGAGATTTCTGAATCTGAATCTACTTCTCAGCTTGCCGAAGTGATTCCAGGTTTGGAGCAAGCTATGAAAAAACAAATGGGTGCGCACACACACTTGATGCTCAAGGCCTACTGGGTCAACAAGGGCGGAATGCGCGTACCTGAACTTCAACTTGGAGTTTACGTTTACAATAAATTTGTTACTGAACGATTAGCTTTGCTGCATTCGTCAAGCGCCGATGCCAGAGGTTACACTTCACTGAACTACAAAACCACTTCTGGGTATCCAACATGGGTGGAAGTCACCTGCCGAAACGTTGACTATCGAGAAGCGTAAGAATTAGAGGCGGAGCAGAGTTGGACAATTCGGCCATCGATGGGTTTTTTAAGCACAACTCTGAAAAATGATTTTTCGTCCGCATCGAATTTGGACTCCAGAGTTGAAACTAAACCCACCGTGTAACCACGGCTCATGGCCAAGTTCTGGCACTCCTCGGCGCTTATTGACTTGTCCACTTGTATTGAACCACCGCCTTCAAGCAGTTCTTCTA
>JBGSQJ010000170.1:0-9942 GCA_041738165.1 Bdellovibrionales bacterium | reverse complement strand
AACTGCAACTGCAACTGCAACTGAAGTCGTGGTCAAAGAGTGTATGACTTCAATTCCTAACTTCAACACTGAGAGCAATAGTCACCAGTTTTCAAATCTGGAGATCAAAATTTTTCAAACAGAAAATGGTCTGATCGCAAGGGCCGAATCGAATTGGGGGCAAATGATTGAACAACCCGTCACCCTCGAATCTTGGCCTGTTCGAGCCGGACTAAAAGGAATGGAAGATGACGAAGATATTGATTCGTTCAATATTTCTGAACTTCTCGTATCGCATGCCATCAGCTTGACCCGGCTACAGCCCGAACTTGCTTATGTTGGGTTCGATCTCAGTTTAGTGCGAATGGCCAATGTCTACAGAATCGGAACCTTTGATGGCAACTCAATCGGGATGACCGCCGTGGTTGAAGCTTTCGACGCTGACGCCAAGCCACTTGGAAGCTACTTTGGTGGCTTTATGGCCAACGCCTGCAAATAACCAAATTAAACTCGTGCTCCGGGCGCGCTAGTTAAAACTAGCCGCCCAAAGCCTGCTGCTGAAGGGCTTTGAAGAAGGTGTCATAAAGGTCATTGTTGCTGGCGCCTCGTCTAAAATAAAGATTCACGTTCGTCATGTACTTGAGATCTTCAACTTGAATCTGCACCATACGCCCGCCGCGCACTTGCTTACGTATCGCGTGCGAGGGCAAAAAGCCCCACCCCAGACCAGATTCAATCACGCGCTTTAGTGTTCCCACGTTGTCGGTCTCAAAAACGGGTTGATAATCGATTTTCATCTCTTGAATTTTTCGCTCTAAGATCAAGCGAAATCCAGGGTAGCGATCTGTAAAGGCGATGATCGGCTTTGAGGCGTACTGCTTCATGTCGATGCTAGATGGCAAGCTCGTGTCACGGCCCGACCCAACCAGCCAAATTTCGTCGCGAAACAAGAAGCGCTTTTCAAAATCTGGAAACTCAATTCCGAACTCAGTCTTAAGGTCAGGCAAAATCACGACATCCACAAGATTGTTACGCATATCACTGATGATTTTCTCACCCGTGCCGTACACCAATTTAATTTGCAGTTTAGAGTTGTGCTTTAAAAACATTCCAATGATCGGCGACACCATAAAAAGGCCGATCGAATTCAGGGTGCCCACTCGCAAATGGCCCGAGACCTCTTGAGACATAGTTTGAATCGCCACTTGCGCCTGCTGCGTGAGATGCAAAATGCGCTTGGCATAATCATACAAAATCTGACCCTGCAAAGTCGGCTTCACTTGGCGAACTCCGCGTACGAGCAAGTCGGTGGCCACCTCTTCTTCGAGGTTGCGAATCTGCTGGCTGACCGCTGGTTGTGTGAGTGAGAGTTTTTCTGCAGCGGCGGTCATACTGCCCTCTGCGATCACGGTGCAAAATGTTGTAAGTTGCTGAAAGTTCATGTTCTTAACCTCGAATGAACGATTTGATGTCAGAGAAGCTATCACCAAATCAGCAAAATCACACGTATTTGCATAAGATTTTTTTATGGCAGAGCCGTCATATAAAAATTTCAAGGTCATTGTAAATAGCACCCCAACCCCCGGACTTCAGCTAAAATCAGAGCTGTCTAAAGGGGGAAGCCATCAAAGACCTGTGGAATTTTTTTACTCTTTATCTCTCCCTCCCGGTCGCTCTCTGCCTCGGGCTCAGTGCCTGCTCAAAACCTGATCGACTTCTGCTGCCTATCCGTCACTTAGCACCACAAAGCCGATTTGATCTTGGCGTACTCGTCAAAGTTGAAAGCACCCAGACATTAAGAGAAATCTCCAGCCTTCACCCCGGCGCACAAGTACGCATTCTGAATCAAGGTCAGAGGCTCTATGAAATATTTCGAATTTCTCGCGAAGACCTATTGCACACAAATGGCGTTCTCTTCGCTCAAGAAAATGTTTTCGCATCCATCGATTCGGCGCCGGCTCCAGAGGGATTGCAAATTGGCGACCTCAATCCATGCCGCGCTTTGAGCTCTCGGCCCGAACTTGATTTGCAAATCAATGGGGAGCCTGCTACGCAAAGCCCGAAGACTTTGAATGTCGATCAGCCCATTCATATTGCGGCCTTACATTCAGGAGTCAGGCAGGCTCTCTTACTCTACAGCCTCAAAGAGCGAGAGGCGCCTCTCGCCACTCTTAACGAATCGGCTGCAGACTTTTTACCGCCACGGGTCGGCCCCTACGCCGTAGTGGCTGTATCACAAAATCAACAAGACGCGTGCTCGGTGCTGCAAGCCCAGTTTCAAGTGACAGCGAATCCCGATTTTGATTTTGACGTGAGCCCAACTCTTGAGGTTCGCCTCGATGACTTTAGACACCTAGCTCAAGCGCATATTCCCGAAGCGTGGCGCGAGTCCACAGGCCGGGGCATTTTGATTGCGCTGATCGACTCTGGCCTCAACTACCTTCACCCTAACCTCAAACATGCACTGGCGTGGAACAATTCTGAATTGTCGATGGATGGCCAAGATAGCGACGGCAACGGACTCATCGACGATGCTCTCGGTTACGATTTTGTTAACGACGATCCGTTCGCATTTGACGACAGCGGGCACGGCTCTCATCTTGCCGGTTTGATGGCAGGCTCTGGGTTTGGGGTCGCCCAAGAGGCCAAGATAATTCCTATCAAGGCCATGTCGAGTTTTGGCGGAGACTTAGGCACGTTGGTCGCAGCTCTTTACTACGCCGCCGAGAAGCGCGCGCGAATCATAAACCTTTCGCTAGGGGCACTTAACTTCTCGCAAGCTCCGATCTTTCAAGAGGCGGTCGATTTCGCTGAAGCTCGAGGCATTTTAATTGTCACGGCTAGTGGCAATGGAGACCCAGCATCAGGCCTTGGCTTCAGCATAGATGAAATCCCTGTCTATCCCGCCAGTTTTACGAACTCAAACGTACTCACCGTGGCGGCTGCAGATTTTGACAATCCACTTAGCCCTTACTCAAACTTTGGCAAAGAGTCCGTCGATCTCACGGCTCCGGGTGGATTGTTTCAAGATCAATTGCGATCCACAGCTTCAGCCGCAGACGTTGGTGAGTTTTCTTATCTTTACGGAACCAGCCAGGCCGCAGCACTTGTGACAGGCAGTGCGGCGCTTCTCTTAGCCAAATACCCCGACCTCAAACCAGCTGAGATTTCTTTGCGGCTGATGAATTCTGGCGAACTCAGACCAGAACTTGAATCTGTGATCAAAAGTAGCCGAGAACTCAATGCTCTTAGCGCCCTGTTGGTGGCTATACCCTCGACTTCGGGCCTGGTGCCAGCGCGAATTCCATTTTCCATTCCTCAGCACTGAGCACTATAATGATAGGCAAACGGGAGAAACGAAGAATGTACAGCCGTGCCTTATGCATCCTCCTTTTGTGTATTTTTTCATTTGGAGCCAACGCCAAAAGATTTCGCAATGCTTATGTGAGTTTCGAATTGCCACCGAACTGGAATTGCAAGCTCGAAGGTTCAGAATGGGTTTGTGAAAACGAATTTAGCTCAAAAACAAAAGAAGCGATTATCATTTTAACCGCAAAGGAAGTTGGCCCAGCCGACACACTCGCCGCGTACTTGGCCCATCTTAAGGCGCCCCGAACTCTTAGAGGGCGGGCCGGCCAAGTCACTCAGAGCAAAATTATTCATGTCAAAGAACGTGTGATTGGCAATCACCCTTGGGTGGATGCGATGCACTTAGGGAGTGAAGTCGGACCCTACTTCACGCGCTACCTGGCCACCATCAAAGAACGCATTGCGATTTTGGTGACCTTTAGTGCGCACAAAGAACACTTCACCAAGTACTCATCTGATTTCATTCGCGCTGTTGACAGTTTAAAAGTGGTCGCCACCAAAGACACCCTTGGCCGCAGAGGCGGGGGCGGGCCTGGGGGCAATCCAAATGCCGAAACCATTGGGGCGCCTATCGGCCAAAACTTACCTTTTTATGACGGCGAAGGCTTACCCGAAGAGAAATCCGGCTCTGGAAGCAAATCCTTGAAGCTCATTTTGCTTGCACTCGTACTTGCCGGCATAGGTGGTTTCTTCTACATGCGGCAACAAAAAGGAAACAAAAAAGTCGCGAGCAAATCACCTAAGCCCAAATCAAAACCGCCTACAGGAAAGGGGAAAGCATGAACAAATCTCTTTTTGTAATCGTAGCGCTGACATTTTGCTTCTCGGCCTCGGGCAAAACTTTTAAAAACTCGTACGTGTCTTTTGAAGTTCCCGACACTTGGATTTGTTTGCAAGAGGGTGTGGCCTGGACCTGTACACCACGCGGCCCCTATGAAAGCAAAGAAGCGGTGATCGTCTTGGCCGCGAAAGTGGCGGGAGCTGATGACACTCTTAGTAGCTTTATGGTTCGCTTGAAACAGCCCAAAAAAATCACCACCAAAGTGGGCACGTTAATGCCCTCAACCGTGATGTATTCGCGCAAAGAGATGCTCGCCGGAACCGAGTGGGTGCGGGCCCAACACTTGGGCAGTGAAATTCAAGAGTACTTCACTTTGTATCTCGCCACAGTCAAAGAGCGCCTGGCCATTTTGGTGAGCTTCTCAGCTGAAAAAGGAGTGTACAAGAAGTACAACCCGGTTTTTGAAAAAGCGATGCAAACTCTTAAGATCGTAGCCAGCCAAAAGCTCTTGTTTCCAAAGGGTCAGTACAACCCGCAAACGGGATTGCTCGGCATTCAACCCAATCAAGGCACATTGGGCGCAGCTGACATGGCTCCGCTTCCTCAAGGTCAAAAAAAGAGTGGTTCAAAGTATTTGATTTTGATTTTGGTCGGATTGATTGCGGCGATTGTAGTGGCTTATTTGATTATGCAAAACCGTGGATCTAAAAAACCGGCTCCTAAAATCAAAAAGAAGTAGCGAGCTCAATGCTTGACGGGGTCTGGGCGAACTGGTTTCGACTTTGGATTCCCTCATGGCGATTCTTCGATGAAGTCGGCTCAGCCCCGAAAATTTTTTTTCAAATTAGGCCAAGAGGCGAAGTCACAGGTGACTCGAACACGATATGGGAGCCTCTTCAAGACAAACCCGGTTTTCGGGCCATTGGGCTATTCTTCAATCCAAGCGGAAACATCTACCACTGTCGCTCAAACTTGATCGAACGACTCGCTCTCGAGTCGCAAATCGTGCAAAGCACGGAGCTCGAAAATTCAACTTCATATCTCATCTTAGCAGACTGGGTGAGGTCGAATCTCAAACCCCTCGCTCACGACTCAGAATTTGAATTTCGCTTTAAGCTGACCGTGCTCACCATTTCGGGCGACGGGCAAGCCCACGACACAGACGTGCTCGCCTCAACCTGGATGACTGCGTGATCGCATTCGAGAGCGTGCAAATGATCCTCTTTTGGACCCAACTCTTGGCCGGGCTCGCGTGTCTGCTGCAAACGCTGGAGTATTTGGCGCTTCGCTCTTACTGGTCTAACAGCGGCCCATGGTCGGCTAAAAATTTAAGCGCGGAGTATGGCCGATTTCGCGCACTTGCAAGAATTGGATTTTCTCAACATGTCTTAGAACTGATGATCGCGGCTCGCTTTGCCGCCTCGATCTTTCTGCTCGGGTCCTTCTTAGCGCCCCAGATAGTGACTTCACTAAGCCTCGCGGCGCTCGCTTTGTCTACACTCTACATTGCTGTTCGCTTTCGGGGCTCTTTCAATGGCGGCAGCGACTCCATGACGTTTCATGTTTTGCTCAGCTGCCTCGTTGCCAGTTTATGGCCTCACCTCGCCCTCACTTCAGTTCACTACATCACCGCACTCGTGGTGCTCTCCTACTTTGTGGGGGGAATCGTAAAGCTCAGGAGCGCCAACTGGCGCTCAGGTCTTGCCCTTAAGGCTATCTTCGAGCACAGCCAAGCACGTCATGCAGGCCTACTCTCGCTGCGGCCATTGAGTGCAAACTCGTACCTTTTGATCTCGTGGTTGATCATCGGTTGGGAGTGCTTGTTTCCAGCCGCTCTTTTGAATTCGAGCCTGCTTTGGTTTTTCTTGATTTCTGGCGGAGTTTTTCACTTTGCTAATTTTTTAGTGTTTGGGCTGAACCGTTTTTTTTGGATCTGGCTGGCCGCATATCTAGCGGTTTATTTGAGCGCGACTTTGCGAAATGGCAATTGGTAAAAAGCTTCGAAGGTGTAAAAATCAAAACACCCTATAACAGGACGCTCATTCGTTGCGGCATTGACCAGACGATAAAATTCATTTGTCGAAGTCGCATGCAATCGAGGTGCTGAATCCAGCGCTCCTGAATCGCCATCTTTAAAGCATACCCATCCGTTACATGAATAAAGATGTCCACATTTTGTAGAGAAATTATTTTCAAACACACTCGTATAGCTGTAGTTCCTTTTTTTACCTTTAGATTTGTAGCTCAATTGAACTGACTTTGGATGATCTCCAACGATATCGAAACTTTCATATGAATAACCATCTGGATAGATCACTTTGATTTTTCGAGCGCTGTATTCGCCGTGGACCCCATCTCGGCCGGTGAAGGTTTGATTGGGGCCAAGATCATAAAACGTCAAAAAACAGGGGTGATTGGGCGGAAACCATAGGCACGTCTCAATTCGAATTTGCGTCGTCGTAATGTGAAATGTCACCTCTAGTGTTTGACCGTCTCGTACTCCCCACTGACGCTCAAATTCACTCAGCAACCCAGATTCTCGGTGAGGGTCAGCTGAGGCCGCAGGCGCACCAAGAATCGAATAAAACACCAAGAGGAGCCCGAGTCGCAATGACGCCATAAAAAACTACCGCAGGTAACTCTTGTAGGCTTTGACTTCGATGTCGCCTATCCCTTTGAGCGCAGCTTCAGCCGGCTCTTTTGGTGCGTACACTAAAATCTTAAGATCACTCGGCGTAAAGTATTTCTTGATGGCCGCATTGATAGAGCTGGTCGACATTCGATCAATCAACTTAAAGTGGTCGGTTAAATATTCCTCGGCAATTCCGTAGCGCTTAAGAATCAAAAACTGATTGGCAAGTGCCTCGGGGGTTTCCATCATACGAGGGAACTGACCTCGCATAAGAGCCTTGACCACTTTTACCTCTTGATCCGTCACACCCTTTTCTACAAAATTTCGATAAGTCTCAAGTGTCACTTCAACCGTCTCTTTGATCTTGTCAACTCTCGTAAATGTGTAAATTGAAATCGGGCCAGTTTCGAATCTTGGTTCGAAGAACGAATAAATTCCGTAAGTCAGTCCACGCTTTTCTCTGACCTCTTCAAACAAACGACTACCAAACGACTCGCCTAAAATTTTGAGCGCGGCTCGGATTTCAAGATACTCAGGTACGTTGCGGCGAACACCCTGCATCGAAATACGAATCTGCGCCTGGTTGAGATCTGAGCGATCCACGATCAGGACCTTAGCTCCGTTCCATTTAGGGAACTCCGGCCACTGGATCGGCTCAACCTTTCGAGTCGGCCAGGCGTTGAAAGCCGCCAGCACTTTGGCTCTCCAGCCTTCGTCAAAACGCCCCACGACAGCCAATATCGCATTATTGGGTACATAGTTTCGCTCATAGAATTTGGTGAGATCCTTCGTCGAAATTTTTTGAACCGAAGCTCGATCGCCGATCGACTCGTGCCCATAAGGGTGATCCTTACCATAGAAAAATTCGGTCATAACAAAATCACTAAAGGTCTCAGGGCGATCTGCCATCTTGGTAAGACCGGCCAATACATTTTTGCGTTCGCGCTCGAGCTCACGTTTGGGAAATGTCGGCTCAAGGAGAATATCTTGAAAGAGTTCGAGACCTTTATTCTTGTTAAACGAGAGCATTGAAATGGACAATTGCGTGTAATCGACACTGGCGCTAGCTGCGAACTCGGCGCCGATTTGATCTAAGGATTCTGAAATTCTTAAGGCATCGCGCGAAGCTGTGCCTTTATCGAGCATCTGACTCACCATCTGTGCGGTGCCGGGCCGATCTTTAGGGTCACTCGCGCTTCCTGAAGCCACCAAAAGATTCATCGACACATAAGGCAGTGTCGCATCAGGAATCCATACAATCTTCAGACCGTTCGGCAACCTCTGCTCCTCTAGGCCTTTGACTGAAAACTCTCCTCCGCCTGAGCCCCGTAGAGTTTGGCAGCCCACAAAAAATAAAATCGACAACCCTGTGACGAACACCCATTGTTTTTTCATCTTCCACCTGCCACTTTTTTAGGTTCAACGATCACGATGTTTCTACGCTCAGGTGCCAGATAGTTTTTTGCCACTCTTAGCAAATCTTCTGGTTTCACTTTCATGTACTCCTCAAGATCCGAAAAAATTCGCTTGTAGTCCCCAAAGACAACTTCGTATTGAGCCAGCAGTCTAGCTTTACCAGATACCCTTTTAAGTCCATCCACGTAGTCTTTGAGAAAAAGGTTACGTGCTTTGTCGAGCTCGGCTTGGCTGACAGCTTTTTTACGAACCTTTGCCACTTCGCCTTCGATCAAACTCAGCACTCGATCGGCCTTAACGCCTGGTTTCAAGCTCGCACCAATGGCAAACTGACCCGCCAAAGTCTGACCCCATGACCACGAGTCGGTGGATGTCGCCACCTCTGTGCTATATACGAGTCTCTTGTACAACCGGCTCGATTGTCCTTGCCCCAAGACTATTCCAAGAAGATCTAGCGCATAGTGGTCTTTACTCGTTACATCGGGAAGCACATAACCCACAGAAAGAGTGGGCGCCTGCGCCACTCTAGAAATCGTCGCCGATCTCATTTTGGTTTGCTTGGCTTCACCTGTAACTTGGGGCCGATCCACTTTTTCGCGCGGAAGATTCGAGAAGTACTTTTTCACTAGAGACTTTGCACGGCTCACATCCATGTCGCCCGCAATCACCAGCACCGCGTTGTTGGGACTATAGAAGGACTTATAGAACTTGTGCATGTCATCGATTGACGCCGCATTAAGATCCACCATAAAGCCTATTGGTAGCCAGCGATAGGGCAGCTTTTTGAACATGACTTCGGCCATTTTCTCGCGCATTCCGCCATCTATGTTGTCGTCATAGCGCATGCGGCGCTCTTCTTTGACCACTTCGCGCTCACTGTTGACCTCTTTTGGATCAAGAGTCAGATGGCGCATTCGATCGGATTCAATGTCCATGATCAATTCGAGATTTTCACTTGGGGCATTGATGTAGTAGCCCGTGTAGTCATAAGAGGTGAAGGCATTGGTGTCGGCGCCTTTCGAGTTCAAAAACTCACCCCAGGTGGAAGACGGATATTTCGCGGTGCCCTTAAACATCATATGCTCAAAGAAGTGGGCCAAGCCCGTGCGCCCCGGCACCTCGTCTTTTGAGCCCACGCGATACCAAGTCTGCACACTCACCGCGGGGATGCGGCGATCGGGTTGCAAGAGCACCGTGAGACCATTATCTAGCTCAAATTTTTCAACGGGGAACTGTATGGCGACTGGATCTTCTGAATTGGTGTCAGCAATGGCGCGGCCGCCGCTCGCTGCGATCACTCCAACTAAAATCGCCAGGCACTGGGCACTACGAAAAAGATATTTCATGATTGAATCCCCCAAAGACTCAATTGTGCTTGGCAGGGGATTAAGTGGTCAACTATTGAACGACAAGCTCAGAAAAATAGACGTTCTTAACCACGCCTTTGCTTAGCGACGTGTTGAGGTCGGCAATGATTTCATTTTTTAGATGCAGCTTACCTTGAACACTCTCTACGTCCAGAAAGGTCTTGCCATTGAGAATTCTCATGATGGAATCGCGCGCCTGAGGCGCAATACCGATGACCTCTTCATAACCTTCTTCGTCCATCATCTCGAGACTCAATTTGAGACGCACCAATCGGCGCGGTAAACCATCTAAGTTCGTATTGAAGGGCTCCATAGTGAAGAGCACGGGGTCTGAATTGCGCAGCTTCTCCTCGAAACTCGCCAATTCACGCTCAGCCTGCTCGTTCGAAGTGGCTTTG
>JBGSQJ010000186.1:0-3761 GCA_041738165.1 Bdellovibrionales bacterium | reverse complement strand
TTGCCTATCTAGGGTTATCCAGAAGGAGGATTCATGAAATTCACTAGGTTTTTTGCGATTGGCGTCTTGGCGGCCGGACTCACATCTTGCACCAAAGAAAATCCGGACGAAACACAAAAGGATAACTTCAAGGCTAAACCGCCCGTCATCGTCACCGACAAAGGGAAGTCGGCAATAGAAGAACTGCAGTCCAGCTTGGCGCGAGGTCTCGACATTTTAGACGTGATCGACACCCGTTCTTCAGGTGCAAAAACAACTCGAGTTGTCGCCAATTGCTCTTTGGCCGATCAAAAAATTCAAATGGTGCATGAGGGCGCAGCCGAAACCCCGGTTCCTTTGATTCAAATCCTGCCTACCTGGGTATTGGTGCAAGAGACAATCGACCTTGGTTGTGACCTAGAGTTCACGCTCACCAACCCCATTGGCTCGAGACACATCTTCACACTCAACAATGTTCGCGTGACCAATTCACGTGCGCCCAACGCCCGCCTGAGCAGTTCTTCGACTGGTGATAGCTACTCGGCTGAAGCCAATGACCCTAGTGAAATGCGCGTTCGATTTTCGAACTCAGGAGCCGCCGCTTCAAATCTCATTTGCCAAGACGCCAGGTTTGAAACGCTTTCGTTTGAATCTGTGCGTGAACTCAATGATTTTGATTTATCAAATCCCGTTTTGCTTGAAGGTAAAAACGGGGCGGCCTTGCTTGAACGACCCATTCAAACTTGCCGAGTGTTTATTTCGCAAGAAGGGCACTACGTGGCCTACTCCCCAATCGTTCGCTTAAAACTCCCTCGTCCGCCCATTGAGTTCTCGGTTTCGGCATTGCCCTCGCGCATCGACGCCGACCCTGTGAAAGAGGTTCGCTGGCCAACTGAATTGATGGGGTTTGCTCGCCCCATGACCTACGGTGAGTACCGAATTACAAATTCACTTCCCATAACGCGTAAAATAAAATTTAGCCGAGCGCCTCTTGAGTTTCGACTTTGTCTATTAGCGAACGCTCCGACCGTGGTGACCCGCCCTTGGTTTCACGTCTATCCGGCGGATCCCCAAAACGCGACTGTTCAACAAACAGACGACTCTTGGGTTATCGAAATCGCACCTGGCGGAACTTTTTTAATTCGAGCCGAGCTTCGCCCCGAGCGCGGGTGGGATAACTTTCCCAATGCCAAAGGGGTATTGGTGAGGGGACCTGGGTCTCTTCATATCACCGATCTCGACGCTGACAATCGAGAGGTTGGCGGGTTTGATTTCTCTTTCGGAAGCGAGCTCATTGGCGGAATAAAGCAACCCGTAAGCCGCGCTGAATTCAACGAATCCAGCTGCCCCTCTAGTGGCCTTAACCACGGTTACTACTGGTAACTTGAGGCAAGCGCGCAAGACAAGGCGGCGAAGCGTCCAAGACGTGAGGGCGCTACAGCGCCCAGTTTTTAAGCTTTTGCCAGTTTAGCGAAGGCGATTTTCATACCTTGGCGCAAAAAGATATTTTCAAACTGAGTTTTGAAATTACTCTCGGCCCACTTCGAACCATGAAGGTCTGGGCCGTGATCCACGATTTTATAGGGACTCTTTTTGAAATGCTCAAGGGCCCAAAGATAATACGGCTGACTATCGGTTTTGAAATGAATCATCGTGCCGGGCCTCTGAAGTTCAAAAAGCATCTCGAGCAATTTAAGATTGATGAGCCTATGTTTTTGCTGTCTGTTTTTTGACCAAGGATCTGGAAAAAAAATAAAAATATCGTTGAGCTCACGAGCCGAAAAAATCTCACTCAAAAGCGCAGCATTGTGACGAATGATCCTGGCATTTTCGGACCCATTGTTTCTGGCGCGGCGAATGGATTGAATCAAAGGCTTGTACTTGAGTTCAATCCCCACCAACATACGGCCCGGCTCGGTGAGCGCCCTCTGAGCAAAATGGGTTCCATTGCCGGTTCCAATTTCAAGGTCCATCGGTACCGATTCTTCGACTCCAAAAATCTGACTTCGCCAAACCCCTCGATTCAAAGGCGCCCGAGTCTCATCAAAGGCCCACTCGCGATACTCCCCAAGAAGTGCCGAAATGTAGGCGTTTGGAATCGGAATGTCTTGGGTGCGTGACACCCGAGTTTGTGCGCTTCTCGACATATTAGAGACTCTAATTATCACAGGTTGCAACATCGAGCCATTTTTGAGATGAACCGTTCACTAGAAACTGATGAGGAGCCCCTATGGTTTGTCGATTTTTCACTCTTTCGCTCTCGCTGGCCCTGTGGATGAGCCCAAACGCTTCGGCGGTGCCGGCCGAAGGCCACAAGATCATGATTTCGGGTCCGAGCGCCTACGCTGTTGAAGTCGGAAAAGAAATCGCGGCAAAGGGCGGCAATGTCGTAGATGTGGCTGTCGCCGTTGGCCTCACCTTGTCAGTGACCTCTCCTTACTTTGCAGCTCTTGGGGGAGGCGGCTTCGCCCTAGTCAAACTGAATGAGGGCGTGAAGGTTCTTGATTTTCGCGAGGTCGCCCCAAAAGCCACTCACCCTGATTACTACAGCAAGTTGCCAGACGGCGCCTCGATCACTGGTGGCCATGCGGTCGGAGTTCCAGGTTGGCCCGCCGGCCTGTGGGCGCTTCATAAAAAATATGGAAAATTAAAATGGTCTGACCTTTTTAAAGGGCCACTGCAATTGAGCCAAAACGGGTTTGCCGTATCGGGTGAATGGGTCGCAAAAACAGATTCCAACAAAGAGCGCTTCAACTCGGCCGGGAAAAAGTATTTCTTAAAAGCGAACGGCAATACTTACAAGCCTGGTGAGCCTCTCAAGCAGGCCGCTTTGGCCTCAGCCCTACTGCGATTTCGAAATCTGGGAGACAAAGGCTTTTATCAAGGGCCCGTGGCTAAGGACATTGTGGACACCGTTAAACTTGCGGGCGGCGACATCACCCTTGCCGACCTCAAAGATTACAAGGTGAGGTGGCTCGAGCCGTTGGTCGCCGATTATGCCGGCTACAAGGTTTATTTGATGCCGCCACCTAGCTCGGGCGGAATTGTGATTCAATCGGCCCTTCGATTGATGGACAAAATAAACGCAAAAGAAATGGAAGCCCTATCGATTGAAGAGCTTCATTGGCTCGGCGAAATCCAAAAGCGGGCCTACCGCGGGCGCGCGCTGCTTGGAGATCCAGATTATTTTAAAAATCCCCTTCAAATTTTATCGGGCGATCGCTACCTAGATGAAATGGCCGATAGTTTTTCTCGGCGCCGAGCGAGCACGATCAAACCGATCGGAATCGGTGATCTAAAAAAATACCAAGGCGAAAAAGAGTCCACCGAAACCACACACTTTTCAGTATTAGATTCCAACGGAAATAGCGTCGCACTCACAGTGACACTCAATGGATCTTATGGCTCGGGCGTTGTGAGCCAGCGCTTTGGCATTGCGCTCAATAACGAAATGGACGATTTTACAACGAAACTGGGTGAGGCCAATATGTACGGCTTAGTTCAGGGCGATGGAAACAAAGTTGAGCCCGGCAAACGCCCACTTAGTTCGATGAGCCCTACGCTCGTTGAAAAAGATGGCAAAATCGTGATGTCGCTGGGTGCACCTGGTGGCCCAAGAATCATTTCGGGAGTATTGCAGGTTCTATATCGGGTATTAAAACGACAAACCGACATTGATTGGGCCGTTCAAGCTCCGAGGGTGCATCATCAGTTTCAGCCAGATGTTTTGTATGTCGACCTCAACCGGCTGACTCCCGAAACCATAAAAGGTCTCGAAAAAA
>JBGSQJ010000085.1:0-7156 GCA_041738165.1 Bdellovibrionales bacterium | reverse complement strand
AAGGCAAAAAATCTTGTTTTGTCTGCGCGCTGAGGGCCCAACCGCTCAAGTAGCAAATCATACTCATGCTCGAGCATCTTAATTAGCCGGGACTCGCAGACATAACGATCTTGTTTGCCATAGATGGCGTCACTAAACGTCATGTCATAAGCCGACATGGTTTTGGCCACCGTGTGTGAGGCTCGGCCCGCCATAAAGAAGTGCCGAGCCACTTCTTGCCCGGCGCCTATTTCGGCAAACGTTCCGTAGACCGAATCGTCTAAGTTGATCTGAAGAGCTTTTCTGGCCGGACTGTAATCTCTAAAAGTATCCATAGTTACCCTTAAGGGTAACGGGTTAGTTGCAGCGGATCAATTCGCCAGAGCGAACCAGACTTTTTGCCACTTCACCAACTGGTGATTTGACGCCCCGTTTGCTCTGCTCAAGCAATTTGGCCTGAATAGGGCGCTTTCGCGACTTTATAAGACTGAGTGTGTTCCAACTTACGTCTTGTATGAGCAGCGTGGATTTACTTAAGGTGAGCACCACCGGAGTACCCGAGACGATGGTCTTTACCCCCACGCGCGTGCTCCCCATAGGCAAAAGGGTGTTGATGACGTCGTACTCAAAGCTCTTGACCTTAGAGAGCGTCTCAAAGAATTCAGAGACGATAATAGAAGGCACAAGGGCCATGAATTGATTGATTCCCTGAACGTCATCAGACTTTGCGAACTGGCGGCCCAGTAGATCAAGACCGATGGTCTGGTTGTCCACTTGCGCATGGACCAAAGAGCACATCTGCCTGGCCTTAGTGCCTTCGCTTGAAACTTGCAGAATTTGAAGCAGGCGACCCACTGTTGCGTTGACCACTTCGATTGGGCCTGCGTGCACGTTTGCGCTTGCGACTAAAATAACGGTCAAGGCCAGCGGCCCAAAAGTTTTAAAGATTTGTTTAGAATTCCCCATTTTTCCTCCCCATGACTCATTGCTCCTTACAAGGGCGAAGTGGCGAGCGCAAGAGCTATTTCGTTAAGGGCCTCAGCTGATCAAAATTACAATTTCAATGGGCACGATTCGATTGTCTGTGGGTCTTACCTGGTTCATTTTTTAATCAATCGGCAGGGGAGATATCCATTGAGCACCGAACGCCAGCTCCTGTGTTGGTGCGCGTATTCAAGTGTCTTATTTCAATAAAATTTTCGCCCAGCCCAGATATGATGGACTCACCAACGGTCATGTTTCCCTTAAGGAAATTGACTTTCTTAGACGGTTCTCGTCTTTGAAATACATCGATTTGATATTCAAATTTTCCAACTTTTCCAGTGAGGTGACCTTCCCAGATTTCAAAACCTGGAGAGGTGTTGGTTTTTTGCAGGTCAATGGTATACAAAACCCCTCGCTGATATCCCCAGGAGCATCGCTGACCCTCATCTGGCCAAGGCACACAGGCGTAGGTTTGAACGGAGCAACCAATTGGAGCCAGCTCTGCCCAAGCCGTTGAGAGCGAAATAATCGTGAGTGCGATTAGAGTTAGCATAGTTAGCAATAGTTTATACATGTTAAGGCCCCCAGTGTCTTGAATTGCGGCTAGGTGTTGGCTGATTGATCCCTGAGCTCGCGGCGCAAAATTTTACCTACGTTGCTCTTAGGAAGCTCGGTGCGAAATTCATAAACCTTAGGAATCTTATAGGCTGTAAGGTTTTCTCTACAGTAACGATCGAGCTCTTCCTCGGTAAGAGTTGGGTCTTTGGCCACCACAAAGGCCTTCACCACTTCAGTCGAATGCGGGTCAGGTATCCCCACCACAGCGGCTTCAAGAACTTTGGGGTGAGAAGCCAGCACATCCTCAATCTCATTGGGATAGACATTGAACCCCGACACCAGAATCATATCTTTTTTGCGATCGACAATCTTAGTAAAGCCATCCTTATCCATCACCCCGACATCGCCTGATTTGAGCCAACCATCAGGGTTGATCATGTCGGACGTGGCCTCTGGGTTTTTCCAATAGCCCTTCATCACTTGAGGACCGCGAATGCAAATCTCGCCAGGTTGACCAAGTTCCACCGGCCTACCTTGATCATTTTGCAGCTGAATTTCGGTCGAGGGGAGTGGCAGGCCTATGGTGCCGACCCGGTCGGTTCCGTCAATCGGATTGCAAGTGGCGACAGGTGAAGTTTCTGTCAGGCCATAACCCTCAACAATTTTGGTTTTTGTGAGATTCATCCAGCGTTCGGCCACCACGGTTTGCAGCGCCATCCCCCCGGCCACGCTAATTTTCAACTGTTTGAAATCGATACTCGTAAAATCGGCATGATTCATGAGCGCATTAAACAAAGTGTTTAGCCCAGTGAAAACCGTGAAGTGGGTTTTTTTAAGAGTTTTGACGAAACCGCCGATATCTCGTGGATTGGTGATCATGACGTTGTTGCCACCATAGTACAAAATCGCAAGGCCGTTCACTGTGAGTGAGAAAATGTGGTAGAGCGGCAGCGCTAAGATCGCCGTTTCGTGTCCTTCTCTAAGGAGTGGGCGCATCCACTCGACAATCTGTAGCATATTGGCCAGCACGTTTTTGTGAGTGAGCATGGCCCCTTTGGCAACCCCTGTGGTGCCTCCGGTGTATTGCAAGAAGGCCAAGTCGTCGTGAGTTCTTGCGATGGGTCTAAACGCGTTTTCACCGCCAAGGTCTAAGGCTTCAAGAAACGAATAGCTTTTTGCAAAGTGATATTCAGGAACCATTTTCTTTGCATACTTGACGATGGAGTTGACGATCCAACTTTTTGGGAACCCAAGCATATCGCCAACTTCAGTGACCACAACCGTTTCAACCGGCGTTTCGCGTAAAACGTCTTCTAAGATATGGGCGCTATTGGCAAATACAACTATGGCTTTGGCGCCCGAATCGACAAGCTGGTGTTTGAGTTCGCGCGCCGTGTAGAGGGGATTCGTGTTGACCACGACGAGACCAGCGCGAAGGGCACCAAAAAGAGCTATAGGATACTGAAGCACATTTGGCATTTGAATGGCGACGCGGTCGCCGGGCTTGAGGCCTGCAGTATTTTGCAAAAACGAGGCGAAATCAGCTGAGAGAAAGTTGAGGTCCTCAAAAGTGAGCTCGGAACCCATGTTCGTGAACGCCGTGTGGTCGCGAAATTTATGCACACATTCATCAAACAACGCGTTGATAGATGAATAAGAATTCACATCTACGTCTGGATTTACGCCGCTTGGATAGTTCTTTAACCAAAATCGATCCAATGGGGCTTTGTCCATGTTGAGTCCTCCCTTTTAGCTATTGAATCAGTTCTAGAGCAAAATCCTGAATTTCCAACACATAATTTGCTTGTCGCAGTGTATTTTCAAAGGCCATAACTAACCGATGTACAGACACGCCAAAAATTTCGATATCAGCATAGGTTATCAGCCAGTGGGGTCTAAAGATCTGCTGGGCTCCAACTGGACCGTCGAACTCAGGTTTTTGTCGGCGAATCCCGCGACGCCCAATTTGAGTGACTTGGTGAATCGCTTTAAAGCTCAGTTTGATCATCGCTTTTATCAAAACACCGGCCTTTCAGAATGGACGTCGAAGGCCGGGGCGTGGGCCCTCAAGCATCACGCGACTGAAATGAAATTTCAGGGGCTATCTGTGAATGACCGATCGCTGAATTTGACCAGTGATTGGCAAGCGGAGGGCGAAATCTCAACGAGTCAATGGAGGTGGCACAATTTGACATTTGAATTCGCTGCCAGCGAGCCTCCCCTCGAGACCAAAACCTTGTTGCCTGCGGATTATTTATCGCTCACTGATGACGTCAACACTCAAGAATGGGCGAAGGTGTTGTTTTTCAAATTTCGTCAAGTCTTACCGCACTTGATCGGGATGAAAATTGACATCAACCGTCAACTAAAAATCGCTCTACGAGCTTGATTATGGTGCGCTGAATCCATCATATTGTAGTGCCCCTGTTACTAACCAAGGAGGACCAGTTATGGTCGCAAATTCTAAATGGTTTCTAGTCTTAGCCCTCGTCAATGTGGTCTTTTTTACGGCGTGCAAATCCAATCCGCACAAAGCCAAAAATATTGAGACAGAAATGGAGAAGTCCCAAGAGCTCTCGCAAAACGAGAAGATTGGTGTCAAAGACGGCAACTTGGTTGTGCAAAAGAAAGTGGCTATGAACGAAGAGCTGCGTCGTTTGCAATATGAGGTTTTTGAACTTGAAGATCGAGTCTATGGCAACAAAGAGTATGGCTCAAAGGGACTCTATGGTGCTTTGAAAGTCTGCCGCGAAGAGATCGTGTCGAAGAAATTGGGCGGTAATGGAAAGCTTATATGGACAGAGCCTATCGAGCGTGTGACTGACAAAGAAGATGAATTCAATATTGGCGTAGATGAACAAGATAAGATTGTCGCCGTCAGCGAAGAGTTTTTGAAGGATCGAATTGACCGGTTTAAAAAATACCGCCAGGTTCTAAAGAGTCGTCAGACCGAGTACGAAGAGAAGCTAGAAATCTGTGATGCCGATCTGAAGGCCAAAAAAGAGAGCCTTTCTCAATGATCCCTGCCTTGCTGTATGCGTTTTCAGCGCTTCAAATGGTGCTCGCCAATCCTATACCCGAGGGCGAGCACTGCGTGGCTTACAGAGTCTATGAAGTGAAGTTTTTGGTCTCAAAATCTGAAGTGGTGGGCAAGAACTGCTCGGTCGCGGCTCAAGTTTTGCCAGAAGTCGGTGGGAGTTACCACATTGAGATCACTGTTCCGATCGACGGATTTCAAAGTGGAAACTCGGAGCGCGACAAAGCGGTCGAAAAAATACTGAAAATAGATAAGCGCCCCTCGTTACTTTTTGTATCCACAAGCCGAACGCCTGGCGAGTGGCGGGAGTTGTTTGCCAAAGGCCAGTTTGATTTAACGGGCACCATTCAAGTGGGTGATCAAATAAAGCCGCTGAGCATTCCCGTAACCTATTCAAATACTGAAGGGCACGCCGAGGTCTCGGGCGAAGCAAAACTAAAATTTGAAGACTTTGATCTTAAACCACCCAAAGTCGTTGGCGGTTTGATTGCCAAGGTCAAGCCAGAACTCGAGTTGGTCTTTCGCTTAAAAAGCGATCGCATTTTGGGAGCCGACTCGATTGAATTGGTAGAGACGAAATGACGGGTTCGACTGAACTGGTGCTACTTCGTCACGGTGAGAGCCAATGGAACAAAGAGAATCGGTTTACGGGTTGGGTCGATGTCGACCTTAGCGAAAAGGGACTGACCGAGGCCCGCGCGGCAGGGACTCTTCTCAAATCTGAAGGGTATATTTTTGATATGGCCTACACGTCCATATTGAAACGGGCCGTGCGGACTTTGTGGCTCGTGCTCGACAATATGGACTCGATGTATTTGCCCGTTCAGACTTCTTGGCGGCTCAATGAACGTCACTACGGTGGGCTGCAGGGTCTCAACAAAGCTGAAACCGCTCAAAAGTTCGGCGAAGATCAAGTCAAGATTTGGCGAAGATCTTACGATACGCCGCCGCCGCCAATGAGCGATGCAGATTATCAGCGCCAAATAGATGAGCCCAGGCATCGCGGAATATCTGTAGACCTACTTCCCCACGGCGAAACCCTAAAGACCACCTGTGAGCGCTTGTTGCCCTATTGGAACGAAGAGTTGGCGCCTAAGATTTTGAATGGCGAAAAGCTTTTGATCGTCGCTCATGGTAACTCGTTGCGGGCTCTGGTTCAGCACCTCGAAGAGTTGACGCCCGAGCAGATCATGGAGATCAATATTCCAACAGGAGTTCCTCTTGTATATAAGCTCGACTCAAAATTAAAACCGATTGTTAAACGATACCTCGGTGACCAGCAGGCCATTGCGGAGTCAATGGCGTCGGTTGCGAGCCAAGGAAAGAAATCCTGACAAAAGCCTATCTTGGCCTGCCGCGCCTTCTTAAGGGACCATTGGAGTGTCTGGTAGAAGGAGTGGGCAATGAACAGTTCTCAAAAATCGGTTCGGCGCGTGGGATTGCTACTTGGGCTCTTGCTATTGAGTCGATCTAGTTTCGTGGTGCACGCGTCTGGTGGCTCAGATTATAGGTTGAAGTGCGAATCCCAGCAGACAGACTTGAGAATTGATTTAGATTTTTCTGACCGCGACCGGTTGAAAACGGCAAAGCTCTTTGCTTCGAGCGATCTAGATTGTCAGTGGCCGGTTCCCTCTTCGCCGATTGAGCTTTTCACGCGGGCGGGGGAAATCGTTTACTCCCTAGATTTTGGCTGTTGGTCAGAGGGTGCGGCCCGGCTGACGATTCCTCGTGATCACTTTAATAATCCAGTACGTTTTCAATTTTCATATAGTTCAGATGACCACCTGCATGCCAATTCGGGAGAATTGGAATTGATTTGTAAGTTTTAAGGGCGGCGCTTGACTCTGCGACTGGGCCAGCCTACCCCAAGGTTCTGTGGAAAGAATCATTTCTATATTTGGGCTCGTGGTGTTGGTGGCACTGGCGTGGTCGATTTCGGCCAATCGCAAAGCGTTCCCGCTGCGCATGGTGATTTGGGGAATTGGCCTTCAATTTGTTTTTTGTCTACTCGTTCTTGGCGTGCCGGCGCTTGGCATACCGGGGCCTTTGCGTTTCGTGTTTGAAGCCGCCAATCAAGCGATCAATGCGACGTTGGATTTTACTCTTGAAGGTTCAAAGTTCGTTTTTGGCGATTTGGTGAACACGCCGAAGATGGGCTTTATTTTGGCGATTCAAGTTTTGCCGACGATCATTTTTATCGGCTCGCTTATGGCTGTGCTTTATCATTTAGGGATTATGCAAAAAATCACTTATGGCTTTGCGCTGATTATGCAAAAGACCATGAAGACCTCAGGGGCTGAAACCCTGGCCGCGGCGGCCAATGTCTTTGTGGGCCAAACTGAGGCGCCGTTGATTGTGAAACCCTTTATCTTGAAAATGACGAGATCTGAGCTTTTGTGTTTGATGGTGGGTGGAATGGCGACTACGGCTGGCGGAGTTTTGGCGGCCTATGTGGGGTTGCTCCGAGATCGAATGCCCGATATTGCGGGGCATTTGTTAACTTCAAGCGTTTTGAGCGCGCCAGCGTGTTTGCTTTTAGCTAAAACCCTGATGCCTGAGTCGAGTGTGCCTGAAACTTATGGGCGAGTTCCGAAAGAA
>JBGSQJ010000048.1:0-3528 GCA_041738165.1 Bdellovibrionales bacterium | reverse complement strand
CTGCGCGTCCCGACTCGGTCTCGTAGTCAGCAAGTCCATCTTGGAGGGCCCGTTCGGTTAGTTCTTGCAGCTGGGTGTGAACCGTAGATTGTATGACGTAGTGATCTTGAGTCAGGGACTCGATGCCGGCGATTTTTTTGGCCGATCTCAAAATCGAGTCGAGGTAGTAAAATGCACCTCGGGTGCGGGGGCTGACGAATGTGATAAGAGTTGGGAACTCGTTCACCGCCGCCTTGAATTGCTCGTCCGTGATGTAACCATCTTCTTTCATACGTCCAAGAACGTACTGCATTCGATCTTTGGCGCGATCTGGGTAGCGTTCCGGGTGATAGTAGTTGGGGCCCTTGGTAAGGCCGGCGAGCATCGCCGCTTGTGGCAACGAGAGGTCACGGGCCGAAATACCAAAGTAGGACTTTGCGGCCATCTCAATTCCCCAAGAGGCTCGGCCAAGAAAAACATAATTGATATAGAGTTCTAAAATCTTGAGTTTGCCTTGATCCTTACCAAAATGAGCTTCTAAAATCCCTTCCGCTTGGCGAGCCACTACGATTTCACGAATTTTTCGTTCAAACGTGAGGTCGTCTCCGACCACCAAATTCTTCACCACCTGCTGAGTGATTGTTGAACCGCCTTGCGGTCTTCCTGTGCCCGAGAAATTGTTCGCAAAGGCGCGGATGAGCCCTTTGATATCGATACCGTTGTGAGTGAAGAAGCGCTTGTCTTCTGCGGCGACAAAGGCCTTTTGGACATAGTCTGGCAATTCAGAAAGCGGCACCCAGAGTCTGCGATTGTTGTCGCGGTAGAGTTCGCTAAAGCGTTGCCCACTTCGATCTAAAATCGTCGTGGCTTGGGGAAGCTTGAGGTCGACGAGTTTTGCAGCGTCGGGCAAATCTTTAAGGGTTGAATTGTAATAGGTGAGCACCTCTTGCATGGGCAGATTCTGTTCGCTGCTTGAGTCTGCATCTGTTTTGCAAAAGCTCTTGTAAGCTGAGAGCAATCCCTTGATGTCGATTTTCTCCATCATAGATTCGGTCACTGACTTTTTCTCAACTGACGCGGCCTTGGCTTTTTGCGCCTCTGTTTGCGCGAGAATCAAAGTGAAGAATTCCTCAAAGTCGATGTCTTCGGCGTCGAATTCTTTGGTCATTGTGACGCAGCCGTCATGCAGAATTTGACTCACCTCGGGCATCTGCTCGGGGGTGAACTCAGTGCGAAAATCAGCGGCGGGCCGATTGATCAGTTGGCTTAGGGCAAGGCCCACGGCCAGAATCTTGATTATGAAATGTTCCATCATCTTATAACGCTACATATCAAACAAAATGATGCAACGCACTAAGCATCTGTAAAGTCTGAAAAATTTTTATCAAAACGGCGGTTCACCGACCTAGACAGGCGGGCCATTATCAGTTAGTTCTCAATTGCATAAGCAACTAACATTAGGGCGGATTCTAGAGTTTCGCCCACGAGGAGAAGACCATGAAACGTCGAGAGTTTATACACCTTGGGGCGATGACTTCGGTTGGAGTTTTGCTCACCTCTACGCTTGTTCGAAGCCTGGCTTGGGCGGGACCTGCGAAGGCCAAAGGCGGAGCGAGCATCAAAAAAGATCAAATTTTGAAAGAGGGCCAACCGGCTTCAATTGCGAATTACTGTGAAAATGCAGACAAAAAGCCCAATAAATTTTGTCCAGATGCCAAGGGTAAGTGTGCTCAATGCATGTTCTATAACAAAGATAATTCAGAGACGACTTTTCAAGGTACAAAGTACGCGCACTGCCAACTTCTGACCGATCCTAAAAAACCGCAGTTTGTCGCTGCGGTCGGTTCTTGCGCGACCTTTGTAAAGGATCCGAGCAAGCCAGCTTAGGTCGATTTTTTATGCGTTAGCCGAGCGACAACGTCATGGGGGTGAAGGCTTTCAAAGTGCCTCACCTCTAAATTGAACCCTTCGATTGGCTGATTCATTAGATTCACTCCCAATTTACGGGCGGCATCTTCGCAAAACATTTGATTTTGCGCATTCAATCTCGCGAACTCTTGCTCGTCTTCTCGTTTGACCGCGGTTTGAACTGGGGTGCCGAGAGACTTTTCAACTAGATCAATCCACTCAATCGCGCCGCGGCCCTCGTTGCTTGGATTCAAAAGGAGTTCGACTTTGGCTTGGCTTCTTTGAGCGTGCGGCCAAGCCACCTCTCCAGATTGCTCTTCGAACCATTTGAGCGCGTCTTGTTTAGAAATGTAGTCGGATTTTGGTGCCGATTCAGATTGAAAGGCTCTTTCAAAATCCGCACTGAGAGCTTGTCGAGAAAGGGCCGCCGAACAAGGGCAAGTGCTCGAGTAAAGAACTTCGAGCTTAAGTTTGGCGGTGTAGCCGGTCTCGTTTTTTTGCAAAGTGTAGGTGACGGGATAATTGCGCCACCCCTTGGAGTCGCTCAACAGGGCTGAGCGCTGAACCGGCCACGCAAAAGACACGCTCACTTCACCCTTGGACGAGAGGCCTTTTTGAGAGTCTAACATTTCGTCTAAAACCTGAGTCAACCAAGGCCAGCTGATAGGCTCAGAGCTCAACTCAGAAACTTTTCGAAAAAGGCGAGACATGTGAATGCCGCGCTTGTTGCTCACAAGAGACACCGCCACATTGACCGAGGCGGGAAGATGAAGCTCGCCGACCTTCACGAGGGCTTGAATGTTCTCCATGCCGACGGACTCAAGGGGCAGCTCCACCCCAAGGCTGGGGGTGTTTGTGGCCACATCCGCTAGATTTTTGTAATCTTCAGTCTCCATCAGGGCTCCGCGTTAGCCATGGATAGTACATGTGAAACTCACTGTCCATCGGTATAAATAGTACATGGGTATTAATACACTGAATTTAAATGAGGCCCTTAAGGCCGCAACTGTAGCTCGCGATAAGGCCCATGCGCCCTACTCGAGATTTAAGGTGGGGGCGGCAGTAAAGGTCAAAGGGCATCCCGATTTGATAGTGGGCTGCAACGTTGAAAATGCCAGTTTTGGGGCCACGATTTGCGCCGAGCGAGTGGCCCTCACTCAGGCCTGCGCACAATTCAAAAAACCAGAGATCGAGTTTGTATTGATCGCGACAGATGAAGCCCAAGCCACGGTCCCTTGTGCACTTTGCTTGCAAGTGATGGCCGAGTTGGCCACGAATGACCTTGTCGTGATTTTGGCCAATACCAAAGGGGTTCAAAGAGAGCTCAAACTTATCGACCTATTGCCTCACCCCTTTCGTCAATTCACCGTAGGTGGGGCGTGAACTTGAAGCGCGCCTTGGTGACAGGAGCGAGCTCTGGCATCGGCCGGGCGACAGCTTTGGCATTGGCAAAAGAGGGTGTGGACCTCGTGCTGGTGGCTCGCCGTGAAGATCGAATTCGGCAGCTGGAATCGCAAATTCAAAAAGAGCATCCTAAAGTAAAGGTATTTACATTCTGTTTGGATGTGAGAGACCGAGCCGCACTCGAGAAATTGGCGAATCAGCAAGAAAGTCAAAAGGCGGACGTGTTGATCAACAATG
>JBGSQJ010000418.1:0-12073 GCA_041738165.1 Bdellovibrionales bacterium | reverse complement strand
GATTTAATGAGCACCCTTTGTTTAGACGTAAAGATAACGACGTGCTCATTGAATTGCCTATTTCATTTGTCGAGGCGCTACTGGGCACACAGGTCGAATTGCCGACGCTAACTGGTAAAGCGTCTTTGAAAATCCCGCCCGGCACACATCCAGGTCAAATTTTTAGACTAAAGGGCAAAGGTTTCCCCGATATCGGTGGATATTCACCAGGAGACATGCTCGTGCGCATCATTATCGATATTCCAAACGATGTGAACGAAGAAGAGAAGCAGGCGCTAGAAAAACTGCGTCATTCTTCTAACCAGTCTCCCCTGATTGTTGAGTTTCGCGATAAAATGAAACGGCTATTGCAGCAGAGGTCTTGATGCGGTCGTGTTACGCAAAAAATTTAATTCGTTTCACAGCGGTGGCCATCTGTACCTCGCTTCTCATTTCTTGCTCGACGGCGCCCAAAAAAGTTCCACCGGCAACCGCACCAGGAAATGCCAAAAAAGAGCTGAGCCAAATTCAAATTGATATGGCCGCGGGCGGAGACAAAAAAGCCCTCAATCGCTTGAAGGCCCTAATTACTAAGCATCCACGATCCGATGTGGCAGACGATGCAACCATGTTGATGGCGCAGATTTATTTTAAAAATGCGAAATATGACTCCGCCTACAAAAGTTACATGAGTCTTGTAGATAGTGACGTATTTAGTACAAACGAAGCCAATGCCGTACTTGGCGCGGCTCAGTCGCTACATAAAATGGGGCGCCTTGAAGAATCTTTGGCTCTCACTATTCGCGGACTGAAGATTCCAGGTTTAACCGATAGCCGAAGGCTCGATCTCTTTAAGCATCGATATCTGGTTTCGGCCACATTGGGTGACCGAATGGATGCGCTTAAGTCTTTGGCCTACATCCATGCGAAAGAAAAATCTGAACAAACTCGCGTGAGCTACCGAACACGGGCGCAAGAAATCGTCATTCGCTATCTTAACGAAAAAGATCTAGCTGAGGTCGCGGGCAAAGAAGAGTATGGCTTCGTGCAAAGCCAAGCCGCCTTTCGTTTGGGCTTGATCAAACTTCAGCAAAAGGATTACGACGACGCGAGAAGATGGTTCAGACAGGCCGCTCAGTCTGGAGCGGGAACTCCGATCCAGGCGCAATCCGATCGCTATATTGAGCAAATCGAATCTAGGCGGCGAGTCGACCCCTACACGGTTGGCGCCGTATTGCCATTGACCGGTAAATACGCGGCCGTATCTGAGCGAATACTTAAAGGTCTAGAGCTCGGTCTGGGTATACGAGGTCGAAGCAAAACTTCGCTTAAGCTTGCGCTCGTCGACAGTGACGGCTCGCCAAGCAGTGCGACTCAAGCCGTTGAACGACTGGTGGTCGAAGACAGCGTGATTGCCATAGTGGGCAGTCTTTTGAGCCGAACGTCTGAAGCGGTCGCACTCAAGGCCGACGAGTTGGGCGTTCCCTCAATCGCATTGTCTCAAAAAGCTGGACTCACCCGCATTGGTGAATTTGTGTTTCGAAATGCGGTCACTAGCGAAATGCAGGTTGAGGAGTTGGCCCGTATTGCAATGGATGAAATGGGGCTAAAACGCTTTGCTATTTTGTATCCAAATGACGCCTACGGAATCGAGTTTTCAAACCTTTTTTGGACTGCAGTTCGAAACCGAGGCGGGCAGATCACAGCCGCCCAGATTTATTCGCCGAGCGAAACAGATTTTCGGGCACCTATTAAGCGTCTAACCGGCACCTACTATGTCGAAGACAGAAAATCAGAGTATCAAATTCGACTCAAAAATTGGTTCAAGGCTCAAGGCAAAATTGGAACCCGGCAAAGCCCCCCAGATGATCTGCTGCCACCCGTAGTCGATTTTGAAGCCCTTTTTATACCCGATAGTCCCAAAGCCATAGGTCAAATCGCCCCAATGTTGGCCTACCAAGGTGTGCATGGCGTGCGCATGCTTGGCTCTAATATATGGAACTCTTCTGAGCTTATTCGGCGGGGCCAGAAAAACGTCGAAGGAGCGGTTTTCATCGATAGAAAGCCCACGACGAAAGATGGGGGCATGGCGCGCGCCTTTTATGCTGAGTTTAGGCAAGTCTATGGAGTTGAACCCGGTGAGTTTGAAATTCAAGGCTACGAGGTGGGCCGCCTGCTTCGCGACGCTATCGTTGAGAATGGACAACGAAGCCGAATGGGCTTAAGCGCCCAACTGTCAAAGCTCTCTGGTTTTGATGGCGTTACAGGGATGATGAAAATGAATGCCCAACGCGAGCTCACGCATCCCCTTATGGCTTTCACGGTTCAAGAGGGAAGCATAGTTCCCTTATCCAATCAGACCCCCAAGCCCGCTCAAACCAAATAAGAGTTCTAACCGAATTGAAGTTTGCCCCTGTCTTATATTCAATTCAAAGCCAGGATGCTTTGAAGGTCTTTTCTTAAAGACACAATTCAAGGGGGAAAAATGGTTCATACGGGTCTAGATTTAGAGATTCTATCCGATTGCAAATCCAGGTTGCTTCATATTAAGGCGGAATTATTGAATCGTTATCACTCCCACTACATGGATTTTCACGAACGAGAGTCCGGTGGGGACGAGGCCGACCAGTCTGTATCGATTCTAAATGAGAATAATTTGTTGGCGACACAAAAAAGACTTCGCTTTCAACTTGGTGAAATAGAAGCCGCTCTTATGCGAATCGAGAAAGGAACTTATGGAGTTTGCGAAGAAACTGATGAACTTATTGAACCAAAAAGACTAAAAGCCATACCTTGGACTCGATTAAGTATTGAAGGCGCCGAGATTCGAGAGTCTAGTGAGCTCGCGGCCAAGACCAAAGCCCTGCCTCGCTAGCCCGTCTAGAAATCATAAATCAAGACCAATCCCCCTCAACTTCCCTCTAAAGCCATTCTCTGCCTAACCGACAAGTCTAATACGAGCAACACACTTACCCGCAGTCAGTGCGGAGGCATGAATGAGCTTTGACGATAAAGTCCTGGATATACCCGAAACACTCCCGATGTTACCCGTTCGCGACATCGTAGTCTTTCCTTACATGATTTTGCCGCTCTACGTGGGCCGTGAATCTTCAATTCGAGCAGTTGAAGAATCATTGAGTAAAAATCGCCTGATCTTTTTGGCATCACAAAAAGAGATCACCGAAGAGAACCCAACCGCAGATTCGATTTTTGAGGTTGGTACCATCGCGATGATCATGCGCATGCGCAAGCTTTCAGATGGCCGAGTGAAGATTCTTATTCAGGGTGTTGCCAAAGGCCGAATCACTAAATTCAATAAAGAAGAACCCTGCTTCGACGTGTCTGTTGAAAAAATCGACGACGTTGTTATAGATGACCCTAAAGTTGAATTCGAAGCGATGATCCGAAATGCCAAAGAGCAGCTCGAAAAAATTATTGCTTTGGGCCGCATGCTTTCTCCCGACATCTTACTCGTCCTCGACGATGTCGCAGACCCTGGTCGGCTTGCTGATCTGATCGCTAGCAATTTGGGGCTTAAAGTATCAGACGCACAACGTGTGCTTGAGACTTCTGATCCGAAATTGAGATTGGCATTGGTCAATGAGATCCTCGCCAATGAACTTGAAGTTTTGCAAATGCAGGCCAAAATTCGCTCACAAGCGAAAGACGAAATGTCTAAGAGCCAACGCGAGTATTTTTTGCGAGAACAGATGCGCGCCATTAAAAATGAACTTGGCGAAAACGATTCTAAATCTGAAGAGATGGAAGAGCTTAGAGACCGAATCATAAAATCGGGTATGCCTGAGCCCGTCCAAATCGAAGCGTTAAAGCAATTGGGACGCCTTGAGCGCATGCACCCAGACGCCTCTGAGGCCAGCATGGTTCGCACCTACCTGGATTGGATGGTGGATCTGCCTTGGAACAAGTCTACAAATGACAACTTGGATCTCGAACGAGCGAAAAATATATTAGATGAAGATCACTATGACCTTCACAAGGCCAAAGACCGAATCTTAGAATTTTTGGCCGTTCGCAAACTCAAAGAGAAAAATATGAAAGGGCCAATCCTTTGTTTCGTAGGCCCTCCTGGAGTTGGTAAGACTTCTTTAGGTAAGAGCATCGCAAGATCTATGGGCCGCGAGTACCACCGAATCGCACTCGGCGGAGTCAAAGACGAGGCCGAAATTCGCGGACATCGCCGCACCTATGTCGGCGCCATGCCCGGAAAAATTGTGCAAGCTCTTAAACAAGTGAAAACAAACAACCCCGTTATCGTTCTCGATGAGATCGACAAACTCGGTTCTGATTTTCGCGGAGACCCTAGCGCCGCAATGCTTGAGGTGCTTGACCCCGAACAAAACCATGCTTTCAGAGACAACTACCTCAACGTGGATTTCAATTTGAGCAATGTTTTGTTTATCGCGACTGCGAACGTGTACGAAAATATCCCGGCGGCTCTTCGCGACCGTATGGAGACTCTGCAGCTCACTGGATACACGGACTCAGACAAATTGCTTATCGCAAGAGCTCATCTTGTCACCAGACAAATGGAAGCCAACGGTGTATCAGCCGACCAAATTGAAATCAAAGATGATGGATTGATGTTCTTGATTCAACACTACACTCGCGAAGCGGGACTTAGAAATCTCGAGCGTGAGGTGGGATCACTTTGCCGTAAGGTCGCCAAAAAATTCGTTTTCGGTCACAAAGAAAAAGTGGTTGTCACTGCCGCCAATGTTCCCGAACTTCTAGGCCCCCCCAGGTATCTAAAAGAAGAACGGCTCAAAGAGAACCAAGTTGGTGTTTCAACAGGCTTGGCCTGGACCCAAGCTGGCGGAGAAGTGCTTTACGTTGAAGCTCTTAAAATGAAGGGCAAGGGTGGCCTTGTTCTTACCGGTCAGCTGGGCGATGTGATGAAAGAATCGGCAAGGGCCGCTTGGTCTTATGCTCGCGCGCACTCTGAAGAGCTCGGAATCGACGAAGAATTTTTTGATACGTACGAAGTTCACATTCACTTGCCAGCTGGCGCCATTCCGAAAGATGGACCTTCAGCTGGTGTGACTATGGCTTCGGCCCTAACGAGCTTGATGACCACCGTGCCCATTCGCCGTGACGTGGCGATGACGGGCGAGATCACACTGACTGGCCGAGTTTTGCCGGTTGGAGGAATTCGCGAGAAGGCTCTTGCCGCTCTCACTCATGGTGTCACTACGATGATTTTGCCAATGGCGAATCAAAAAGACTTGGCTGATATTCCTGAAGAATTCAAAAAGAAGCTCACGTTCTTGTTTGTCGAGAATTTGGACGAAGTTTTTGCCCTTGCCTTTGATAAAAAAGCAGCTCGGCAGAAAACCAAAGATCGCCCAGTCAAGAAGTCAAAGCCCGCTTCAGCCGCAGCCTAAATAAAAAAGCCCTGCTCGGGGCTTTTTTATTTCGTAGTGCAAGTTTTGCCCCTACAAATCCAATAAGAAGTCGGGCTGCATATCCGAGTAATTGGAAGATGTGGCCGATTCTTTTTTCAGAGCTTCTTTCAATTGTTCGTTGTTGTCTTCAAGGACGCGGACCAATGTCTTTAGGTCCGCGGCCTCTTCCTTGAGTTGTAATATCTGCTCCTCCTTCTCCTGGAGAATCAGGGAGTAAGCCTTCTTAATTTCTTGAAGAAGACTCTGTGTCGATTTCCAAAACTGGTCGGGGTCGACTTCTGGCGCCTTGGCGTCAATCACCTTGGCGTCACTTTTCTCTGGCTGTTGGCTCACCGAAGTTGGGGGGGCGATGGCCTCCGAGCCAGAGCTGTTAGCTTGAAGCGGACCGTCCTTAATCAAATACTTGCCGTCGGCAAATCGATACTCGATTTCACCCGACTTAATTCGGCGCCTGAGAGTCGAAAGACTCACGTGGTACCGATTTGAGTATTCCATTAAGGTTAACCAATCTTGAGTGTTCAACACTCCTCCTACGGTTATTCAAAAGTTACTTGGCTTCTTGCTCGCCTGTAAAGCCCTTGTGACTACCCACCCCTCAAAACTAGTCAAGAGCCCTGAGCTTTTACTTTGCTGAGTAGTCACGCTCAGGTACAGTGATTTCATGCGTTTATCCGAAAAAAAACGAATTGCTTTGGTGCTAAGTGGTGGCGGAGTCAAAGCCGCCGCCTTTCACATAGGCGTTTGTTTGGCGCTTCGCGAAAAGGGTTTTAAGTTTGCCGGGGGTACTCAGGCTAGTCAAAGGCTCGATTTCGAGGGTCAAGAGCTGACTATTCGCCTTTACGTTGGCTCTAGCGCAGGATCGGTCATTGCGACATTTTTGGCGAGTGGATACTCACTTGATTCTATCATTGGAGCTTTCACCAGAGGGGCCGGGCTGACTAGTCTGACTAGGCCTCAGACTAGTCAGGAGGGGGCCAAACTCAAACCCATTACTTATAAAGATATCTTTGCACTCAACATTGGGGCCTCCCTTCCCGCCCGCCTGGTTCCGAGACTGTTCAAGAGGCGCCTCAGTATGTCGGGGGGTCTAGAAGCTCTGTTTAAAGAGGCGTTTAAGATCAACGGTGTATTTAGCACCAAAAATCTCGAGCGCTACATTCGTGAAAGCGTTTATCCAAAAAACACTTTTGAAGATCTTGGGGCTGAGCTCTATGTTGTCGCCACCCAACTTAACCACTCACGTAAGGTGGTCTTTGGTCCGTATGCTGAAACCGAGAAGCGCAAAGAAATTAAATTTGCCAACTATGCCAAAGTCTCGGACGCGGTAGCAGCTTCGGCGGCACTTCCGCCATTTTTTGCACCTTACGGAATTCGAAACTCTTTAGGTAAAGAGATTCAATTTTTTGATGGCGAAATTCGTGACACCCTTTCGACACACGTGGCCGCAGACCAAGGTGCAGACTTGGTGATTTCGAGCTATTCAATTCAGCCCTACCATTTTCATAGCGAAATGGGTTCTCTTCATGAGTATGGAATGCCCCTGATCTTCAACCAGGCTTTGTACCAGGTCGTACAAAAGAAAATCGAAACACACATTCAACATCAACAAGACGTTCGGGCCATGATCAAAGCGGTCCAAGGTTACATGCGCGAACAAAGTATCGATGACGTACACATCAATAAACTCACTGACATCCTCATTCAGCGCACCGACTTTAATCCAGCAGTGGACTACATCTATATTCACCCGAGCCCACAGGACTATGAGTTCTTTTTCTACGATCACTTTTCATTGAATATCAAAATCTTGCACGCCATCGTCCGCACGGGTTTCAAATCGGCGATGAGCACACTCCGCACTTATAATATTTAGGTGCCAGGTTCCGAAACCGGGACGCATTGCGTCCCGGTTTCGGAACCTGGCACCTTAACCTACGTGGATTCAGGCTTCTTTGAAGTTCGGCGCGTGATTTGTTTCGTCGCACTCGGTTCACGGACGTGATGGATTCCGGGCTTTATGTTCTTAAGTGTCTGCACCGTACCACTGGGCCAGTGTATTTCGAGAGACGCCATAGAAGTCAATTTGCCCAACCCATAGCTCAACATACGCTCCTGCTGAAGGGCGCCCGAATTCCCCTCTAAATGCTGAACCTGCTTTCGCCCGTCTCGAAATCGCGCAATTGCAAATAAACCAATCGCATCACGAGGGCTGGCGACCCCTTCAAAGGTAAATCTCACGCTTTTTCGACTAGGACTGTTGTTTTTAAAAAGCTGCACCGGAGGAAAGGAATACTTCATATCTCCCGGATCCGCATTTCGAAGCATCAAATCCGTTCGTCCATCACGATCGTAATCAATACGACCAACGATATAACCGTCGGCAATCGAGTCCACACCTTCGATATAGGCCACATCAGTAAAGGTTCCGTCTCCATTGTTTCTATAAAGACGGTTGCGTTGGTAACCAGCCAATGAGGGCCGCGAGTCACTTTTTGCGATTTTCAAGGTTGTGCGATCCGGGATTTCTCCCGACATCGTCTGCAATATACTCATAAAATTGATCGAATCCGCCAAGCGTAAGACATAGCGCTTAACCTTACTCATGAGTGCAATAGAAAAAATGTCGTCAAGAGAGTCTCCTTCGGGACTTCCAGACCACAGCCCATTGCTCACATAGATGTCTTGGTAACCATCATTGTTGTAGTCCAAAAAGGCAATGCCAGCTACGCCCTGACCAGGGTCTACAAGACTAAGCTGATCCGAAACTTCATCAAATTTTTTCTCGTTGGCCCTATATAACACCAGACCTTTTTCAGAAAAATCAGCTTTTCTCTTCCAATTCCTTGCACAGAGCCGAGAGTAAACATCGTACTCACTAAAATTGATATTTGAAATTGCCAAATCTGTACGCCCATTGTTGTCGACATCCCCAGACGCAATCGTCATTCCATATCCGATGTTTTCAATACCGATATCTTTTGTTCCCAACTGAAACTGGCCACTACCTTTATTCACATAAATTGGACTGAGATGGTTTCGATCATCAATAGCAATCAAGTCTAAGTCGCCGTCTTGATCGAAATCTAGTGAAAGAGCAGAGTGCGGGAATACCATAGTCTGATAGGACATCGGTCTTTTTGAATAGCTTGGGATGAGATTCGGCGTGGTTGAATCGTTGAACGCATTTTTTCTATTATTGAAATACAGTCCCTGCGTCCCTTTCTTTGACACTTCTTCTTCGGTCCTGAAATTCGAAAAATCTTTAAGGCCAGGGAATCCAACATACAAATCCAGATAGCCATCTTTATTGAAATCACCAACCGAAGACGGCATAGGCTCCCTAAAGGCACTAGGGTCTCCAAACTTAGCTTCTCGATTGAGGATAAATTCGCCGCCCTTGGTGCCATTGAACATGACTACCGCAACATCGGGTGAGCGCTTACGCTGTTCAATATCCAAAAAACGATTTATGACGACGTCTTGAAATCCATCATTATTGAAGTCTGCAAAAACAGCCGTTTTTACGTACTTCTCACTGTCTAAACTTGAAGCGCTTCGTATAAAAGACCCAGCTTTCGTTCCCAACCACAACTCAGTTTCATCACGCAAGCCAACGAAAACATCTTGAATTCCATCTGAGTTCACATCGACGACGCTTAGAGCGTACCCGCCCCTACGTATCGCCTCCGTTCGAGGGTAAATCGCCACTTTGTCCAAACCAGAGTCTTTCGTCACATCCCGAAAATACGGCTCTCTGGATGCAAGTAGCGTCTGTCCTTTGTCAACACTCACCTGTGCAAACTTCCAGCGATCTCCATCTTTGAAAGATCGAATCGTCCAGGTTGATGTGTCATGTCTTCGCTTTTTTGATTTTCGGTCTATTCCTCTCGCGTCGACCCGAATTTTGAAATTAGCCTCTTTGGGATTGAGATCGTCGGCACGACCGAGAAGTGGAACATTCAAGTCCAAAGTTGCAATGTCCACGTATTCGACCTTTTCAAATGACTTTAAATATCCCTTCAAATCAGTAGGTGCCCACTCCACCAATTTTATCCCATCAAAATCTTTAACACCTTTCCCAATAGGACCTTTTACAGAAAATTTTGCAACTTCCTCTTCTGAGAAAACAGACGGGTCTTGGTTCGAAATCATATTCTTCAATCTTTTGGTAGTAGACAATCGAACACCTGACACCTGGAAAAAGTCATTGGTGCAGTTATTATAGGCCACGCGTATGAATTTATTCTGACTTTGGTTTTGAGCTTTCAAAATATCAAGCTCAGAATAATAGTGCGTGGGCCGACCAACCAACGTCGTCAACTGTTCGTAAATCGAGGCCTTTGCAAATGCAAAATCCGCATTAACCAAAACACCTGCGAGCAACAAAACTAGTACCTGAAACGGCATGCTCATACATCTCCCCTTTTAACCTAGGTTGATCAGCCTTTAAAAACTAGCAACTCATTAGGATGATAGCAAATTCTAAGGAACCAGGATTTTAAAATACTTTTTCGACTGAGTGGATGACGAGAGTGTAAAAGCGCTCAGAAGCCAGACCAAACACAATCACCAGAAGCGCCAGTGAGGTGACGGTAAAGTAGCTCATGGGCTTTAGTTCATGGCGCGAGGGCTCGAGTTCAGACTCTTGCATATACATCGCCATTATGGGGCGCAAGTAATAGTAAACGCTTATGATGCTTCCAATGACTCCCCAAATCGCGAGCCAAATCAGACCTTGCTTAACCGCGGCAGAAAACAAAAATAATTTTCCAAAAAATCCGATCGTCGGAGGTATCCCAGCCAGACTCAACATCAATATAGAAAAGCTCATGGCTAGCCAAGGGCGACGGCGCGCCATTCCTTTAATATCTTCGATCTGCACATCCGAATCCGCACGAGGCTCAAGAAGATGCAAAACACCAAATGCCCCAACTGTCATAACTGAGTAGGCAATTACGTAAAACATAACTCCCGAAGCGCCCACCATACCAGCGCCGCCGATCCCAGCTGCGATCAATCCGATTAATACATAACCCGAGTGTGCGATACTCGAGTAAGCCAACATTCGCTTGAGACTCGATTGTCTTAGGGCTCCCACATTGCCAACTAAAATCGTGAGTACCGCCAACCATTGCAGAGCATCGACAAACGGCCAAAATCTTTCGACGCTGAACGCTTGTGAGGCCATCAGCCTCAAAAAGAACGCGACCGTGACCGCCTTTACCCCTGTCGACATGTAGGCCGTCAGTGGCGTAGGGGCTCCCTGATAGACGTCAGGAGCCCATGAGTGAAATGGAAAAACCGCCATTTTAAAACACAGTCCTAAAATTAACATGATCAATCCGATCATGAACATTCGATTTGTTGAGAGCAACGAGGGCGCGGCCGCCATGACTTCAGGAAGCTGCGTAGAACCAACTGCGCCAAAAATAAAAGATACTCCATATAGAAGAATCGCCGAAGCAAAACTGCCCAAAATAAAATATTTGAATGCCGCCTCTTTCGATATTTTCTCTTCAAGACTTGTCGCGATCAGCATGTAAAGACACAAAGAGAAAAGCTCTAAACCAACAAATGTGATGATGAGGTCATTGGACCAGACCATCGTCAACATCCCCAGCGTGCAATTGAGAATCAAAAATATCGTCTCTGTAAACTGTTTAGGATTGATCGCCTCGCTATCTTTAAAATAGGTCACGGCGATAGCCGTTAGCGCCAGAACAATCAGAGACGTTAAAACAGACAGACCGTCAAAAACTAGAGCGCCCGAAAACGCTGTGCGTTCAGCGCCCCAGGCTGGAATTATCAGCCCCGCTGCGGTCACAAGCCCCATATAGGCATAGATCAACACAGCGAATGGATTCTGTTCTCGATTTCCCCTCAAAACTTTTATCAAAAGTGGTACGCAACTGAAGATGAACAGCGCGACAACAGGAGACACCAGAAAGAAATCGATTAGGCCAAAGGAAATCTTCATCGCTCAATCCTCAACTCATAGTGACCACGATTTTGCACCAGATGGTCCACGCTGGCTTTCGACCAACGTAAGAAATCGTTGGGAAATACTCCCATCCAGAATATCAATATTACGAACGGAGCCATCACAAGAACTTCACGCAAATTTAGATCGAGTGATCCAGCTTCGTATTTCTTGAGCTTTTCGCTGACTTCGCCAAAGAAAATTCGCTTTACGGCCCAAAGCATGTAGGCAGCGCCTAAGATAACTCCGCTCACAGCCACCACAGCAAACCCTTTGCTCGATTGAAAGGTCCCGAGCAGAATTAAAAATTCCCCAACAAACCCATTCGTTAGTGGAACAGCGATGCTCGAGAACGTTACAATTAAAAAGACAATGGCATAAATCGGCGCAACTTTGGCCAAGCCGCCGTAATCGGAGATTTGGCGAGAGTGGGTTCGCTCGTAAATCATTCCCACCAACAAGAACAACGCGCCCGTGCTGATGCCGTGATTGAGCATTTGATAAAGGCCCCCTGTAACCCCAAATGTATTTAGCGCGAAAATCCCAAGCATCACGTAACCCATATGAGAAACGGATGAGTAGGCCACAAGCTTTTTAAGATCAGGCTGAACCATGGCCACCAACGCGCCGTAAACTATACCAATCACACCGAGAAGCATAAACAACCATGCCCATGACTGCGAGGCTTCGG
>JBGSQJ010000394.1:0-3754 GCA_041738165.1 Bdellovibrionales bacterium | reverse complement strand
GTCCCACCACGCACACGAGATGGACGCTGATAAACCATTCGGTCACCAGAGAGCCACCAAACTGAAAGAGAGTTCCAGGTTGTTGGCACCTTTCGGTTGACCAAAATGTACATAAACGCGCCATCGGCGAAACTATCAGGTAAGTTTAGATTCATTTTCACTTTTGCGAAGGCCTTGATGTAGCCTAGGAACACGGGCACGGCCCGTCTGGCTTCAGCTCCACTGATAATGCCATTGTTGTCAGTGTCATATCGTGAAAGTACAGCCTCAGAATACTGCAAGACCACAGCAAAAGTTGAAAGTTCACTCTCTTCAATCCAATTCGGATCACTGGTCAGCGGCGAATACGCTGTGGTCACTATGCTGGTGACAAAGTTGAGCCTCGCCTCATCCTCTAGGCCGCCCAAATACTCGAGCAACTTGGGCATGTGGCGAGCCTGATGCTTCAGTACGTCTGGAAGCAGCCTGATCACACAATCTCGTTTCAGGTAGTTCTTATTGTTGATATCAACTCGATTTGAGTTCTCGCACCCACTTGCTAACTCTTTATAAAGACCTCGGCCGGTCAACCCACCCGAATACAAAAATGCAAAAAATTCGACGGTCTCAAAGAAATTAAGCTGTCCTGCGCGCCCCTCAGTTTCTGGCGAGTAGCCATCTGCAGAAAAAGTGAACAGATTGCCCTCTATAAAAGACCTTGAACCTGCGGTGTGCGACCGAGGGTCAAGTAGCTCTAAATCAATTCCGATGTCTCGAACATCCAGGTAAAAATTCTGAAGTTCATCACTCGTCAGACCTTGCTCGGCTTCGCGCCCACCTTGTCCTGATTCGGCATAGCCCCTAAAAAGTAAGTTGGCGATCGAGCGAAGAAGGCTGAGCTTTGTCAAATTGTGAAAGTCAAATTTAGCCCCAAACTTAGCCCTATCTAGACCATTGACAATGAGGATGCGCTCACTCCCGCTCGCAAACAACGGCGGAATTTTCTTTTGATAGCTCATGAGCAAATCCCAGTCTGCATCTAGGGTCCCACTGATCTGAGATTTTATACTGGCAGAAATTGAAATCCCCATTTGTAGGTCGGGCGCATCAGGGTGCCCCAAACTTGTACCTTGCGGAATCGAAGTTCGATACAGATTTTCTAGATTCCTCTGAGTGTAGGTCCAGCGATAAAATTCAGACCTGATCTGCGCAAGCGAAGAAAGTGTTAATCCCGGTGTTTCGCGCTTTGAGGGAACCACGAGCTGTGGACCAAACACCCGGTTCAATGCGACCTTCATCGCTTGATCCACAGATTCAACCCGCACCCTCTCGGGAAGCCAGCCCAGCGCGCTCAGATATTGAGTCAACCTATGAATTTGATCAAAGGTGATAGTTTGATTGGACTGTCGAAGTATGGCTTCATCGATCAGTGCAAACAGCTCGTTACCCAAATACACCGTGTTTTTGAGACCCGCTCCAAACGTCACCGACTGATTTTGAATTCCCACAGAATATTGGAGGTACGCCAAATACCACCTCGATGCCGACTTCAACATGGGCACCCAATCAGAAACTCGAATTTGATCGGCATCATCTGGCGAAATCGCCAATTCTTTGAAAATCTCGATCAAATTGACCCAAGAACTCACCGGCTTTGAAGATTGAAAGTGACTCTCCCACCCGACAAAATTTCTCCCTTCTCGAAGCAAGACCTCAAGGCTCGAAAGAGGATAAGACTGCTTGCTCAGCTGCAACCGGGAAGAAAACACCTGAATGGACTTCTCTAATGCCGAATAGGACTCTTTGAGTTGCTCACCGAGCCGATCGGGATTTTGCTTAACTGCGAGCCGCGGGTTTAAAAAGCGAACAAAGGGTTTAAGGCGCAAAGCTTCACGCTTCACATCTTCGAGTAGGTCGATGCCGGCGTAGAGCTCGGGACGTGTGATCAATTCGAGCTCCCCACCCACAATGGCCTGCTTGATCACCATGAGCTCGTGCAAGAACGCATCTGTAATGGGCCGGTCTTTCAGAAAATAGGTGTGCAAAAAGGAGCGAATTTCAGTTGCGGAATAGACATTCTCATCGCGGCCCCGGGTCAACTGTGCAAATGTCGTAAAGGCTTTTTTCAGGCAGTCCACGAATTCAACCACTTCTGCCTCGTTCAGCTCATCACCTACATAGCGATCCACATGAGCTGGAATTTGGCCAACACATGAATAACCTTGGCCACTGTAGGCGACAGGAGGTTCTACTGGGGACTTTTCACCGACCTGAAGCCCACAGCCTGCTAGCAAAAGAGCTATGAGAGCACTGACGGCTCTACAAAATTGAGCTTTAAAAAACATAACTCATCCCTGCAAACACTCTATCGTTTGACCTATAGCGAGTGAAAAGACCCGCCTCTTTCGAGTTGACGCCGACACCCGATCCCAAAATATCCAATCCACCAAAAAACGAAATCGCGCCAACGGCCCAGTCTAAATTTCCAGATAGCCATCCCCCACGCTCATCAAGAGTGTAATTGTAACGTGAACCTAAACTGATTCGTTGGTTTCGCTTTTGGCTAAGGAGTGTAGAAACTCCAACGGTTGCCACCTCTCTTAGTGAATAACGATCGATTGAGGACTGAACATTGTCCGAGTCGAGCGAGCCATTCTTACTTCTGCGCTCAACCTCAAATTTTTTCATATAAGACAGCGATCCCTTAGTCGGTCTACCTAGCCACTTTCCGATCTGACGATCGTACCCGGCTCCAACAAACATTGAAGGATTGAGCGGCGCTTCTTCATACTCATCCGGAAAGCCCGAACGCTGCGGTACATCGAGTGTACCCGACACCCAGCCTTCATCGTCCGCGCCGCGAAGCCCAGTCTCCCAGGTGAGGACGTGGTGCTTTACGACTTTTGGGTGAATGACCGCAGTGATCTCAACAGAAGAAGGGTTCGCAATGCTCGCGCAATTGGAGCACTCGATTCCGAGATGAATCTGGTTTCTCGGCTTGTAAGCATAATGGATGCGGCTCCAGAGTGCTTTTTTCGAGTCAAATTCGAGGCCCAAACCAAAACTCGAATGCGAGATAATTTCATCTTCCGCGGGTCTATCCAGTTCAAAATAGAGTGGAGCCTCGTTCGCAAATCCGGTTCCACTAAAAAGGCGAACTTGCCCTTGAGGCTGAACAAACCAACGGTTAGACGAATTGAACTGACCATTTTTCAAAGAAAAATTCGGACCCTGATCCGGCAAAAAAACTGGCGAAGTGAAGAACATCAAACGAACCTCTCGGCTCAAATCCACGTCGAAAAAAATGCCAGTTAGTCCTTGCTGCTGAGGAGCTAGATAGTCCCAGCGCAGCTGGGGCTGCCAAATCCCAAGATTGTAAGTTTCATCAAGGCGACTCCACTCGCGCTTTTGCCGCCCTACTGTCAAATGAAACCACGGCGAGAGCTTTCGAGGCTGCACATAGGCCTCGGGAACTCCAAAGTAAAATTCATCGCTCGACTCAAGAGCCCCTTGAAACACCGGTTTGAGCTTGTACTCGAAACCTGAAGTCGTTGTGGTGAGCAAAAGGTTGGCTCGGCCTTCGGTGTAATTGGGCTTTTGCTTTGAATTTTGAACTTCACCTAGATAGCGATTTTGCCGAAGGTTGAGATCGAGAGAACTCTTGGCAGATTTAAAATCTACGCCAAGAGTGGAGCCTTCCACTTTTTGATTTCCGGTTATAATAAGGATGATGCTCGCAGCGATCATCGCGAAGGGCGCGTTCATATACGGCCCA
>JBGSQJ010000353.1:0-2384 GCA_041738165.1 Bdellovibrionales bacterium | reverse complement strand
CGCATGACGGAAAAGGAACCGTGTACCTAATCGGACCAGTTTTCGAGGTCAAAGCGGCTGTACGCTCTTTCGATTTGCCGCGACAGATAGGCAGCATCGTGATTAGTCTCATTGGCCCAAGATACAAAATAAATCCGGCTTCCTGCCTGCTTCACTCCGTAAACACGATAGGAACCCACAGACCTTCCCTTTAGATGAATTTTGGCAACACTGTGACCCTTATTTATCGCCTGTAAAAATCCAATTCCCATAGCCGCATTGGCTCGGGAAGGCAGATATCCTCGATAAATTGCGTCAATAGACTTCAAAGCCGCGCGCATATGAACTGGGTCATGGATTCCCCAGTAGAATGATTTCACCAAATCGGTTCCAAAGACGACTTCGAACACATCGCCCCTCAAACTTTTCACTTTGTAAACTCGGTGCGGAAGAATAAGTTCGGGACGCTCGAGCACTTGCTCAAATTCCACAGCTCTCTTTCTCTCTTTCCACAGTTCAACAACCTCAATCATCTCGCGATTGCTGCGCTCGATGGCATTCAGCTGACCCCAATCGCTATCGCTCATCGCACTTTCAAATTTTTCACTTAAACGAAGATACTTATCGAAATCCGTGTCGAGATCGCTAGACCGCATATCGTGCATGACTTCTTGAAAGCTTTCAGAAATTTCATTTTGCAATTTCTCAATCCGCAACATGGCTTCAAGCGCGATCTGATCGGCCTCGTCATTTAAACTGGATTCACATGAACTTTGACTCTCTTTGCTTGAACGCGGCTCTGAGCTCGCAAGAGCGCTGCTCGTGATCAATAGAACCAGGACCGCGAAATTGGTCATACTCCGCCTAATATATAGACGCCTGAATCGCTTTAAATGGACCCTGAGGGCAGATTTATGCATACGGCAATCTGTAAAGCAATTCAGACGCCAAGGTACACGGTTCTTTTTCCGGGACGCAATGCGTCCCGGAAAAAGAACCGTGTACCTTGGCGGACCTATTTGATGGCGATGCTGGGCCAAACTTCCCATTTGATGAACGCGAGCAAGGTCAACTGACTTGATTTGATTTCAGATTTAAAGAGACCGGCACCTGCTCCGACTCTCAGCCCCTCACTCCACTTGTAATCGTAAAGTCCAAACGGCATTGAAGAGCTCTCTTTGGCGTTGTTATGGGCCTGCCGGATGCCCGCAATAAGATTCACTGAATCGGCCCAGCGATACCCCAACAGGTACTGCCAAACTGTTTGCGTGTCGCCCGTGTCGGCCATCGCAAGCCCCGAGGTCGGTTCGATAAAATCTTTGCCGCTCGCACCCTGACTCCAGTTTTCGCGTCGCCATTTTATGCGAGAGAAAAACTTGTCATAGCCCAATGTGAGCTCGGCCTCTAAAAAACCGCGATAAAAGCGTCCCACACAGTTCCATTCTGAGCAGTCATAAGCCGAATAGTTCGTGTCGTTTTGAATCGACTCCCCGCCAGCTCTCAGCCCCAAAATCGAAATCGGGAAGAACTCAATGACTTCAGCAATGGAGTTGTATGTGAACGCCGAGGAAGCCTCGATTTTTGGGCGCAAGTAGCCGTACCAGGGCGAACCCTCACTCCCCCAAAGCAAAAGGCCATATCCTGCTTCGGCCTCAACAACTCCGCTGAGCGGATAACTTCGCACCGTAGAACCCACCGAAAGATCAGTTGTGGCGGCAATTGCGACGTTTAACGTCACCGAAAATGCAAATATGATAGAGCCAAAAACACCCGTGAATTTCATTCACTCTCCGACCAAAATATATACGCATTTTGACCGCACTCACTTGGCGATCCAAAGCGTTTCTGATTCACACTCAGCATGACTTTTATTGAAACCATTCGATTCGCTCATGTCACTGTGAAAATTCCTCAATTCACCCGTACACAATGTAGACACTGAGATCGAGGCGCAGGGCTTGCTCTAGTGTTGGTCGAGGCAGGGATGCCTCACGCATGAACCAACCCAACACCGAACAGCTCAAGGATTGAGTATTCGGCCCTCCTGTTCGCTCGCCTTTCAGTGATGAAAGGCGGGCGTCTTTTCTCACTTCCGCTGCCGTTGTTCAGTCTGGTCCTACAGAAGGGAAACGGCAGATGCTTTTTTTCAACCAGAATTTTAACTAAACATCCGCCATAACCCAATTCGCCGGTTTCTGTCACCCCTGCCAAGGCCTTAAAGGGCACCCCAATGCCGCCAAATTCCTTAAACCAATCCGATTTGATCTGAACCCCCAAAAATTCAGGCCCATTGATTGCAGTAGTCCCGACTTGTAAAGCGACATGAGGCCGAGTTATGCCGAAAATCAGGGCCCAACTCAGTTCAAATGGCGCGATTTTAAGTAAAAAAACAAACCTTTATATAA
>JBGSQJ010000347.1:0-2956 GCA_041738165.1 Bdellovibrionales bacterium | reverse complement strand
AAAGTGCTCATTTTCTCACAGGGGCACCCGAGGCAAGTGGAATACGCCGGGGTCCTCGATGAATGTGGTCAATGCGAGCTCGCCGAACAGTTGGTCAAATCCTTGCTCTCAAAACAAAATCAATCGATTCTCATGAACAAGAACTACATGATGCCGGCGATTGCAGAGCCCATTGAAGAGCAGAGTATTTTTGCTGAACTTCCTAAATTGAAAACCATCGACATACAAAATCAGGGCGACTTAAAAGATTGGGAAAAGGTGTTTTAGTGCGTCTGAGCCTTGGCGCGGGCTTTGTGGCCCTCATGCTCGCTCCTTACGCAATATGGTTTAGCGTCATCAATGAGTGGAGCCCGATCGAGCCTGCGTATTTGAATAGCGCCATTGGGAACTCGCTCTTGCAGGCGGGTTTAAGCGCGGGATTCAGTGTGCTCGTTGGATTGGTTCTTACATTTTCAATTTTGAGTGAATCTGGCGTTAAAAGAATTCATTTTTTCGAGGCGGCACTGCTGCTGCCGAATCTATTGCCACCTTTGGTGATCATTTTAAGTTTTTTGAGCTGGAGCAAATGGATCGGATTCTACCCGTATGGCATGTGGAGTGTGGTTTTGGTTCATGTGCTACTCAATGCCGGTTTGGTGGCGGTGAGTTTAAACCGTGTAATTCGAACGAAAGCCTTGCGCCTAGCTGAGGTGGCATGGGTTCTCGGGTCCAATCGACGGACCATTGTTTGGCGAGTCGTTTTGCCGGTTGTTAAGCGAGAACTTTGGATTTTATTTGTATTTGTGTTCGGACTTTGTTTGACCAGCTTCTCACTTCCTCTTTTGCTTGCCGAAACAAGGAGTGTGAGCTTAGAGGTGGCCATATTCGATACGATTCGCATGCGTGGCAATTGGAGCCAGGCACTTTTTTTGGCCGCTGTTCAAGCGCTGCTGTTGTTGTTCTTGGCTTTGAAAATGCCAAGACTCGTCACCTCGCAGAATATCAAAGACAGTGGCGGTTCTGGGCCTCTTGGGTTTTCGCAGCTCAAAATCTTAGTTTTTCTACCCGCGCTCTTTTTGGTTGGCGGCTGGATGGCGGGGTTGTCGGGCGGAAAATTGGTGGTTCCTAAAGATTTTTTGCCATCGGCGCTGATGAGTTTGAGTATTGGTTTGGGGGTCGGAGGTTTGCATCTTTTGTTATTTTTGATTTTGGTCTACTTGGTGCCGCTTGGTTTTGTGGGTCGATTTCTCAACGGATATCTTGCGCCCAGTCCGGCGTTGATCGGCTTTGGCTTTCTGCTGCTCCCTCTCTCATCAGAGCCTTGGGCATTTTTGAAATTGATCTTGGCGCTGACTTTGATTTCTCTTCCACTTCTTTATCGGTGGCTCTTGCACGGCGCTTTTGAAAATCTAGCAAATCAGGTTGAAGTGGCAAGAGTGCTTGGCGCCAGCTCGAGGCAGATTGGAAATGAAATCGTGTGGCCACAGGTTTTGAATCCTTTGCTTAAGTGCTGCGGCCTCGCGGCCATTTGGGCGAGCGGTGATTTTGCGTTGAGTTCGATATTTTTGCGGGGGCCATCGACTTTGCCGCTTTTGATACAAGATTTGATTCAGAGCTATCAGATAGAAATGGCCATGTGGCTTATGATTCCTCTGATGGTGATCGGAATTCTTTGTTATTTCTTTTTTGTAGGGGCGGGTCGCTATGTCCGTGGTTAGTGGTATTGATCTCAAATTTGATGATTTTGTATTGAAGGTCGATCAATGGGAAATTGCCGATCAGGGAGTCACTGCGCTGGTTGGACCGTCGGGCGCAGGCAAGTCGACGCTTCTTCGCACGCTCTTGGGTCTTTACAAGTGCCCCGAAATGAAGTGGCTCTACAAGGGGCTTGATTTGGCGGCGCTGCCGGTGGCTGATCGCCGACTTGGCGTCGTGTTTCAGACGCTTGATCTTTTTCCGCATATGACCGCGCGCGCGAATATTGAGTTTGCATTGCGGGCCCGCGGGGTCTCGCCTGCCGAGGGCAAAAAACATATGGATCAGCTCGTTGAGATTTTGCACATGCAAAGTTATTGGGAGCGTAAGGCTTCGGTGCTTTCGGGCGGCGAGTCTCAAAGAGTGGCATTGGCGCGTGCTTTGGTGGGTGAACCGCGCTTGTTGCTGCTGGATGAGCCGTTCTCGAGTTTGGATCAAGACTTGCGAGTTGAGGCTCGCACCTTAGTAAAAAATTTGATTGAGCATTTCAAAATTCCAACTTTGCTGATCACTCACGACGCTGAAGATGTTTCGGCTTTGGCCAGCTTTACGGCTCGCATGGCTGACGGCCGCATTTTGTCCGGTTGAGTTGGCAGTGGTTGTGTATAATGCAGACCCGAACGGTTCGTCGGTGGGTGAATCTGGGCAGTCGTAAACGGTTTGAGCATCGAACTGTGGATCCGAAGTTTTTTGCAGATTTAAAGTTTCAGCTTTGTGTTGCGATAGAGCGGCAATGTTTAAGAGAGAGATGGGATCAGCGTCATGCGGCCATTCAGCTCGGCACTTCACAAGGCAACATCAGTCGCGTTTTCAACAAGCGAGTCGATCATCTGAGCATAAATCAACTCTTCGTTTACTTGTCGAAAGCTTGCTATCGCCCCAAAGTTTTGATCTCAACCTAGAGTTTTGTCCGCGCTCTACCTGTTCTCGAACTATGGCGAGAATCAACGTTTTAAAAGTGGACTCTCGACTTGACGAACTCTCAAGACCAATTTGTCCGAACTTTGGGTGCGTCTTTTGCCAATATGTCGAAATTGGCAAAATCATTTTCAATTCGCCTAGATGAGATTTGGCAAATTCATTTGGATATGAATCGCGATCAGGCGATTCTGAGTCCATTTTGCCAATTTCGACATATCGAAATAAATGTGCGCATGATTCGGACATAGTGGAAGAGTCGGAAGAGTCGGGAGAGTCGGGAGAGTTTGAGAAAGTTACTGCG
>JBGSQJ010000163.1:0-14966 GCA_041738165.1 Bdellovibrionales bacterium | reverse complement strand
GGCCATCGAAAAATCATTGAGTGGTTTTAGAGGAGCGCCCGGACGCCTTGAATCTGTGCCCAACAGCCGAGGGCTTCATGTGTTTGTGGATTATGCCCACACCGATGACGCCTTGATTTCGACGCTCTCAGCGCTTAGGCGAATACAAAAGGTTGGACAATCCTCTGGTCGGTTGATCTGTGTTTTTGGTTGCGGTGGTGATCGTGACAAAGGCAAGCGGCCCATGATGATGCGTGCGGCATGTGATCACGCGGACGTCGTGATCGTCACCTCGGACAATCCACGCAAAGAAAATCCCGATCGAATCATTCAAGAGATTTTGCAAGGTCAATCCAAGTCTAATAATCCTGTAGTCATGGTTGAGCCAGATCGCAGGCGGGCCCTGGCCAAAGCCTTGCAATCGGCCCACGATGATGATGTGATCTTAGTTGCGGGCAAAGGTCATGAAAACTACCAGATTGTAGGGGACAAAATCCTACCGTTTTCAGATGTGGACGTACTTAAAGAGTTATTGGTCTAGTTGAGGATTTCGTTTTGGATAGTCAATGGCAGCTCAAAATCGAAGAGTTGATAGAGGCCACGAACGGTCTACTTGTTCAAGGTTCTAATGGGGGCATTCTCTCAGGAGTCGTGACCGATTCTCGCAAACCTCTTGCTGGCCAACTCTTTGTCGCGCTCAAGGGCGAAAGTCATGATGCCCATTCTTTTGTAGAGCAAGTGATCAAAAACGGTGCGGGGGCCGTGCTGGTTCATGACTGGCAAGAAGCCTGGGGAAAATCGAGCCCCAGCATTCCCGTAATCAAGGTGAAAAACACTCTTGTGGCCCTTCAGGCTTTGGCGCGTTTTTGGCGCCTAAAACATCAGTTCAAAGTTGTTGGCATCACAGGATCAAACGGCAAAACCACAACAAAAGAAATCGCTAGGCACCTGCTCTCGAAAAAGTTCGAAGTTTCGGCCTCGAAAGGCAGCTTCAATAATCATTGGGGGGTTCCGCTATCGATACTAGAGGCGAGCCCCGAGCACACGCATTTGATTTTAGAAATGGGGATGAATCACAAGGGCGAGATCTTTAGGTTGTGTCAGATTGCCGAACCTGACGTGGTCGTGGTCACGACCGTCGGTCGAGCCCATGTCGGTGAGCTGGGGTCACTTGCAAATGTGGCCGAAGCCAAAGAAGAGATCTATGCGGCCTCGCCAAAAGCGGTGCCCGTTTTCAATATGGACAATGAGTGGACCATGCGAATGGCGACTCGCACGTCCGCTGTGAGATCGATTCAATTCTCATCATTTAAAAAAGAAGTGGATGTCTATCTGCGCGCCGAAAAAATGGATTGGTCGGGCCTGATTCTGGTTGGGCGAATTGGTGGCGCCGAGGGGCGCGCCAATGTTCCGATGTTTGGTAGGCATATCGTCGCCAACGCTATGGCGGCGGTTGGTGTAGGGCTCGCGCTTGGAATGAATGGCGAGGAGCTTTGGAAGGGCCTTGAAGGCATGAACTGTGGAGTTTGGGGCCGCAATCAATTGCTGAGCTTAAAGAGTGGCTCGAGGGTGGTCTTCGATGCCTACAACTCCAACCCCGATAGTTTTCAGACGTTGCTCAAAAACATTTATGAGAATGAAACTGAAGGGCGAAAGTTTTTGATTGCGGGCGAAATGAAAGAGCTTGGTGAGTTCTCTGAAGGGGCTCACGAAGAGGCGGGCGAGCGCGCGGGGCACATAGGCTTCACGGGTGTATGGTTTGTCGGTGAACATGCCGAGGCTTTCTTAAGAGGAATCAAAAAGAGCGGGGCTCGAACTGATTTTAGTCTTTCAAGTTTAGATGTGGATGAGAAAATTTCAGAAAAAATCTTGGCTCAGCTTCGCTCGGATGACGTCGTGGTTATAAAAGGGTCTCGAGGCATGGCGCTTGAGCGTGTGCTGAAAGGGTGGCCACTCACTTCGCCGCTAGGGAGTAAGGACTAAAATGGTTTATCATTGGCTGCTTTCGACGTTTGGCGACCTTCCTGGGTTCAACGTCTTTAGATACATCACGTTTCGTACGTTTCTCTCTTTTTTCACGGCCTTTATTGCGTGTTATTTGCTTGGCCCCTACTTCATACGGAGTTTGCAGCGCCGCCATTTTGGTCAGAGCGTTCGCGATGATGGGCCGCAATCTCATTTAAAAAAACAGGGCACGCCGACCATGGGTGGTGGCCTCATCCTCTTTGCCGTTTTTTTGCCGGCCATGCTTTGGATCGATCTCACAAGTCCCTTGGTGCTTGGAGTTTTGGCCGTGACCTTCGGATTTGGATTGATTGGCTATTGGGATGATTGGCTGAAGGTGAGCCGGCGAAACCACAAAGGTGTGCGCGGCAAAGTCAGATTGGCAGCCGAGTCGGCTATCGCCATGGCCGTTGTCGCCTACCTTGTCTATCAGCATCACATGCCTACGGTGCTCACGTTTCCGTTTGCGAAGCAGCTCACCCTTGAATTGGGCTGGTTTTACGTGCCGTTTAGCGCTTTGGTGATCGTCGGGTGTGCGAATGCAGTGAATTTGACCGACGGACTGGATGGGTTGGCGATCGTTCCTGTGATGATTTGTGCGGCCACCTTGGGCCTATTTACCTATGTGGCCGGTCACATTCGAATCGCCGAATATCTGGCGATTCCCTACATCCAGGGAGCTGGTGAGGTCTCTCCATTGGCTGGAGCTGTTGTCGCGGCGGGCCTAGGCTTTCTCTGGTACAACACTTATCCGGCTCAGGTCTTCATGGGAGACGTTGGAAGCCTCTCTCTGGGCGGTTTTTTAGGGGTTCTGGCCGTGATCAGCCAAAATGAGCTTTTGTTGGTGGTCTTGGGCGGTGTTTTTGTGGTAGAAGCGCTGTCAGTGATTTCACAAGTAATATCTTTTAAACTGACAGGACGGCGCATTTTTCGAATGGCGCCCATTCATCACCACTACGAGCTAAAAGGCCTCGATGAGACTAAAATCATTGTGCGCTTCTGGATTATCTCCATTCTCTTAGCGGTCCTGTCTCTGGCAACGCTTAAACTGCGTTAAAACAGGAAGGCCCATGGAACTCAGTGAACTAAAAGGCAAACGCATTCTTATCGTCGGTTTAGCTAAAACAGGCGTATCGTTAGCAAAAATCTTGGTCAAAAATGGTGCTGCTGTAACTGTGAGCGATCACAAGAGTCGAGCTGAACTTCTTGTGCCCCTTGAGGCCCTCGAAGGTCTCGATTTAACTCTTGAGCTTGGTGGTCACACACCAAAGACATTTTTGAATCAAGACCTCATCGTGCTTAGCCCCGGGGTTCCGCCGCATCTTAAGATTTTTGATTATGCCCGAAGCCAGGGCGTGCAAGTCACCGGCGAGATGGAGTTTTGCGCTCAATTTATAAAAGAGCCCATTATAGCGATCACCGGGACCAACGGAAAATCGACAGTCACCAATTTGATCAACGCTTTTTTGACAGAGTCAGGTCTCAAAACTTGGATCGGCGGAAACATTGGTGAGCCTTTGTCTCATTATGTAGGCAGAGAAGAAAAGGCTGACGTTTTGGTGATTGAGGTTTCGAGCTTTATGCTTGAGCACGCGCAAAAGTTTACCGCGAAAAACATTGTCTTTATGAATCTGGCTGAAAATCATCTCGATCGCTATCGCTCGATGGAAGAGTATGTGAATGCCAAACGAAAAATCTTTTTGAATACCAACCAGGGCACAACGAGCATTTTGAATGCAGATGACAATGCGGTTGTGGAGCTGGCGCGTGACCCCATGGTTCAACGTGGCCGAATTTTTTATTTTTCGCGCAAAGCTTCACTTGAGCCTCAGATTATGAACATTGGCGGCGCGGTCACGATCAAAAACCAAGTGCGAGTGCGCACAGGCCCTGAAATTGAATACTACTCGGTAGATGGAACTAAAATGCGCGGCACCCATTCTTACGAGAACATTATGGCCGCCATCTTAGCGGCTCGTGAACATGGCGCTAAGCATGAAGCTATTCAAAAGGTCATTGATACCTATAAAGGCATGGCTCACCGCCTTGAATATGTGCGAAAAGTGGGCGGCGTGGAATTTTATAACGATTCTAAGGCGACCAATGTGCACGCGGTGCTTCGAGCCCTCGATTCATTCGATGAGAATGTGATTTTGATCATGGGTGGCAAAGAGACGAATCTGAACTATGCTCCGCTAGCCGATAAGATTCAGCGAAAAGTGAAGACATTGATTTTGGTGGGTGAGGCCAAAGAGCGAATCAACCGTGATATTGGTGACTATTCAGAAACTTTTTTGATTGGCACATTTGAAGAAGCGGTCTTGATTGCCTATCAAAAATCACGCATTGGCGACACTGTGCTACTGTCACCAGGAGCGTCGAGCTTTGATATGTTCGATTCTTACGTTGAGCGCGGCCATTACTTCAAAGAGATCATCAACAAATTTAAGTAATGAAAAGGTGCCAGGAAAAGGTGCCAGGTTCCGAAACCGGGACGCAGAGCGTCCCGGTTTCGGAACCTGGCACCTTACCTAGCAGGAACCTTGATCAGACCGTTGGTCGACTGCGAGATCTTTTTTAAGTTGGCGTAGAATGTGTCAACTTGCGAGCGGCTCAAAATATCTCGAACTTCAAGCAGAGTGTTTATATTGGTGTAGGGGCGCTCGTCGGCAGGAAGACTTTCGAGCTCTGCCGCCTTCGTCTCAACGGTTCTTAGGACATCAGCTGCGGCATTGATTTCATTCTGAAAGAATTCTCCATAGACGGTCGCAAGAGCCTTATCTGAATCCAGTGAGTAGGGAACTAACGTCGAGGCCCTGTTCGACGGATCCATGGCCCGAAAATACATCTTCGGACCTTTTGCGTAAGACTCTCGCTCAGGTGGCATCGTGGGTGGCTTCTCTTTGATTTTTTGCATCTGCCAGGCCCAACCGAGTTCGGGCTCTTGCCCCATTATGGCCACTAGATCCAAGAGGCCGTAGGTGTCTCGCATGCGAAACGGGTAGACCCCACTTGCATTTATAAATCGGCCGACAAGATTTATCGGATCCATTTTTTCAATCTGACCTAGAATCTCCATGATTTTTCGATCTTGATCTTGAATGCGAATGTAATCGGCGAGAGCCAGTTGCCCTTCGATCATTGAATTTTTAATTTCATCCTGCTCAGGTTTTGGGCGCCCAAGTTCTGTGCTAAGCCGATGAGCGCTAACGAGATTGGCCAGGTGGTACTCCCAATCGTAAGAGGGAGAGCTCTTGCCTAAGTGCCAATCTAGAAGTGCAAAGCGCTCACCAATTAGGGCGCGTACACCACTGGCAATAAACTCATCTTCAGACTCAACGAATGGAAGAAAGGCTGACTTTGAATCACGAACGAGTGGTCGGTCTAAATCAAACGAACCACCCAAATTCACTTCGATATGTGGGGCCAAAGCTGCAAGCTTAACCGCATCCGTCTCGATTCCTGATTCTAAGTATTTGGCCACACGTAGCAGTGTATCGATTTGGTGGATTCTGTAGCCCTCTTTGTCGATTCGATCATAGCCCTTAAAGTCTGATGGCATGCGTGCGAGTTCGGGTTTGTATTTAGGTGTCTCACCGGCTCGAAGGGCTTTGATCACTTGGTGAACGGCCCTCAGGTGGTCAACTTCATAGTCGATCAAGCGCCTTTGATAGTCCTGGTTTCTCTGAGCTATGGGGATATAACAACCGCCCACCATTTGTTGAAAGCGCATAAATTCATTCATGTGCCTTTGGCGTTCGGTATCGAGTCGTTCGATCAGCGCCAGTGACTTTTCAGTGGGGTTTTCGACCATGTCACTGGATTTGTCTGCCGTCTTCAAATGATTTTTATATGATTCCACCATGAAGCGTGCCTTGCGCGAAGCTGCACCTAAATCAAACCTTGAAGTTTCAAGGGCCTCACTCAAGACGTGATCTGGAAAGAAAACGCCTAGGGTCACTTCTTCAAGGGAGCCAGGTTCAGGGCTTTTGTAGCTTGAACGAGATGAAAGGGCTTCTTGGCTCAAAGCATAGAGTTCGCCGTAGTAAGGGGACTTGTTGATTTCTTCGAGCGAAATAATTCGTTTAAAATGAAACGAAGGCTCGTCGAGCTCCCGGCATATTCCGAGCAACTGTTTGGCGGTGGGAGTTTCTCTGAATCTCAAATCTAAGGCGTCAAATGCCTTTTTGGAGTTTTGATAGGGGCCTTCGACGAACCGGTTGACGGTGTCTGAGATGTAATCATCCAAATCGATATCTGCGGCTTCGAACACGCCAGATCGGACCGCAAAATCAAAGGACATAAGTATTTCGTATTGATTGAGCTCGGTCGATTCCTCGCTGTAACCAAAGAGGGGCGGAAGTTTACCTTGGTACAATAGATTGGCGAGGTCGGACGAACTGATTTGTCCAAAAAATGGAATGAAAATGTTAAAGCGCTTTTTCGAAAGCTTGTAAAACAAGGCCATCATGTGGGGGTATTCGGCGGCCAAGACAATGGATCTTGACGTCGATTCAAGAAGAAAGCGAATTCGGTCGACATCCGACTCGGGTGCGCCCAGATTCTTAAGTACATCTAGACTGAGTGGCTTAAGCCGATCAACTCCCGTTTGAAACTCAGACCATATTCGGCGAATGCTTTTGCTCTCTTTGAGAGCGTAAAAGAGCAATTTTTCAACCGATACTCCTGACGAAAAAAGTCTCTGCGCTGCCACAGAGCTAGTTTGCAAATACTGCTTGAATCGCGCCCGAGAGTAAGTGTCGACGTCCAAAGAAAAGCCTGCAACGGAAGGCCGAAGGCCCTTAATAAGAGGGGCCATCATGGACGAGGGATAAATTCCAGAAAATACTGAATCTAAAAGCACGATGGTTGGAGTTACTTTGAGGCCGTGCTGGATTGAATTTTGACCCACCAAAAGAGCTGGGTTCGCAGTTAAGCGATCCAGCCAAACCTTCAAGCGAGGCTGCATTTTTGCGTCTTTGTCGACGAACATATGGTGGTCGGCCATTAAAGAGGCGATGCGGCGGCGAGTGACCTCAGAAAATCCGAGCGGATTGTTCTCTAAAATGTCCCATACAGGAAGAGTCGCAAGTAATTCGGCTTGGCCTTTAACTGTAGAATTCACCGAGATGGCATTTTGTATGGCAGTTTCAATTAAACCAATGGCGAAGATTCGATAGCGCTCCTCGGCCTGGGTCACAAACTCATCTGGTTTCTTTAGTAATTCGAGATAAAGATCCTGGCTCCATTCGCCATTATTTAGATAAATCGCAAGGTTCAAGTATTTGAATCGGTTTTCAGGATAGCGTCTGGCAATCTCGAGAACGACCAAAGATGAATTTGCGGCCAAATCTAGGTATCTAAGTCCCGTACAATCTTTGAGAATGGCCCCGCAATCCAAATTAATCACATCAATATATTTCGCCTCAATCGATGAAGTGTCAGTCGATGCCAAGTCGGTTTTAGCACTTGCCTTAAACTGCGCCAACAGATTTTGATTTAGGGCATGAAGCTCAAATGCCAGAGACTTCTGAGCTCGCCACTCAGAGCGCCGAATGTTTTGTAAGTCGAGTAAGGCGTCCACCCCAGCCACCTCAAGATCAGCACCGGTCGATTCTGAAGCGGGGTCCGTTATGGGCGGCGCAGATTTTCTTTGGTCGGGATGGTGATCAACAACGGGTTGGCCCTTTTCGGTGCAGGCCGATAATGTCAGAACCAAAACCGTGATTTCAATGAGAATGAGATTGAGATTAAAACGCATAGCTGAGACCCAATTGGTAGATTCGGCGGTATTGATCTAGATACCAAAGACGAACGTATCCATCGTCGGTAAAGCCACCGTTCGTGTAACTTAGAGATGCGGTCACACTCTGCCAAGATTTTGCTAAGCTGAGCTTGTGAGAGTAGGCATATCCAACGAAACCATCTAAATACCGAGTGGCTCGCACACCAAAGGTATGGCTGAGTTTGAAGGTTTTAAAAAATCTCAATGAGTTGGTCAAAGAGTAGCTGTAAAAAGTGTCAGGGTTGTACCCACCTTTAGTGTTGAACTCATAGCGATTGATCAGATTTGAGGCCGACACCGACTGGCTCAGAGAGTATCTTTTTGCAAAAAAACCAAGTGTCAGGCCCGAGCTAACGCCAAGTATGGCGCGGTGACCTTCTATACGGCTGTCTTCTGTGAAGAGCGGCTCGTAGGATCCAGACACAGAATAGGAGTGCCTGTCCCAGAATTTCTTTGCATAGCTGAGATCCAGACTGGCGGATACATCTAGAGTTTCAGCGTAGGTTTCTTCGGGACCCTTAGAAATCTGGCCATTGATGGTTTGAGTGGCCAATCCTGCTGCTACACCGAGGCTGAGCTGAGAGTTCAGTTCGTAGTCCAGACCCGTCGATAGGCTATGTCTATAGGAGCGCGGATCACTGGTATCGGCATAATCTGTCGACGCGCCATAACTCAAGTTTGCAGAAAACTTCGACTCTTTGGCCTTGCTCGATTTTTCATCAAGGTCTGCGCTCAGCGTGCTGGGAGATGCAAAAGATGTGATCGAGGCCGCAACCACAACAAAGAGCGGAACGAAGCGAAAAAGCCGTGGCAAAATGGATTCTCTGCCGATCAGTGCTCCCATCGAATTTTAACCTTTTCACGCGTGCCATACAGATTTCCTGTAGCCGATTTGAAGCTCTCGATTCGCGTTTCAAGATTTTTGAAATGTTGATGATCAAAGATGAGCCGAGATCCCCGGCTGTACCAGTACACCGGAGTGTCACCGTCTAGGTAGATCGGGCGAGTGAACTTTCCTTCTTCAAGGTCGCGAATATCACGAGTTTCCTCTTCAATTTTTTGAATCAAAGACGTCAGCTTGAGCACCTGGTTGATACGTTGATGGCTCAAGTCGCCATAATGATGAACCACACTTTCTCTCACCTGCGGTGTAGGTTGAAAGACAAATGTCTGAAGGTTGTTGATCTGTTTGGCAAATCGAATCGCTACGCCATGTGGGCCTGTGCCTTCCTGTTTCAGTTCAGCAACCCCAAGTACATCGTCAACCAATCGGTAGTAAAGCGCCAAAGGCGTACGCCCGTCAGTGTCTAAAAGCCGCTCTTTGAAATAGGCTCGTTCTTTGAGACCCTCAAGTCCAAATTGCTTGAGATTTTCTAGGTCGAGCTCGTCAAGTGTCGTAAGTGCAAGAACCTTTGTATATGCATTGACCAAGTCCTGCTCTGTGACCTCAAGAACGGCTCCCTCTTTTTTATCGTCTTTATCGTCGACGACTGGGCCCATCATAAAGTGTTCGATCAGCGCCGCAATGTAGGTGTTGAGCGTGGTTTCTGAGGCCATTTGCGCCTGCCAACGGATGTAAGACAGGTTTCTGCCATTCAGCAGGGCCATTCCTTGAGTGACAAAGACTTCTTTGCTCTCGCCGACGGTGATGGCCGTGGTGGTGCCCTTAGCGACCATGTCGTCGCGCTCAATGCCGTCAGGCAAATAGATTTTAACTTTTCGTGGCCTATAGTAATCGGCATCTTTGCCGCCATAGGTGTCGATTTCCTTTTGTGACGGTGTCTTAAAGATGTCAGATTCAACTCTTTGTTTCATCCTCATCATCAAGTCGTATTTTGACATTAAAAAGCTAAGTCCACTGACACGGTCAAACCGACTGTTTTTTCGCAAACTCTCATCGGCACTGTCCATCCAACCAGGCTTTCTAAATTCACTCTCGTTGATGCGCTTGACCTCTTGATCCAGTTTGTCGGGGTCTTGAATCTCTCTAAGGGGCGCGAGCAAATCGTAAATAGAACCCAGGTACTCTCGCTCCGCATCGTAGAGTCGATTGGTCCTGCGTCGTTCGATTTCTCGAAGTCTAATGGCGCAATCAAAATAGCGTTGATTTGTAGACAAGAACTTTTTCTGAAGAGCGAGCTTCAGCTCATCAATTTCCCGCAGCAATGCGTAGGCTTTGGCGGTCTCAGGGTGCGCCTCGCCTTTTTGAGAAATCTGGCCATTGCGAAGCAAATCGGCTTCAATGAGGTCGATCATCGCTCTGGTAAAGGTCGCTCGGTATTCAAAACGGCCTCTCAAGGTCGAAGCAATTGAATTGGTGCCAATCAAACCTTTAGTCAGTACGCGAGCGATCCCGTTATCGCCCAATCCAGAGTAAGTGAAGTTCATCAAATCATGGATTGAAATCTCAATACCAGGGGGGATCCCTTTGCCGGATTTTTCGTATTGACAGATATCTTCTGCAAGAGCCTTTTGAGGGCTAGATTTGGTCTCTCCTTCAAATTTGGCGATCTCGGTGCGAATGTCGCCCAGTTGATCGCCCAAATAGCGACCCAATACCGTGTCAAAGAAAAGGCTTCGCCGCTCGAGCTGGTTTTGCGTGTTGTCTTTATCTATAAATGAGTTCAATGCTCCCGTTGAGAGTAAAAAATCAATAGAATAGAGGAGCATTTCTCGACTAATCAGCTCGGGATCTTTACCAAAGACATACCAAGTTCTTAAAATGTTTCCGTCGAAAAATGCGTCAAGAATTGTGTTTGCATCAATCTCCACTTTTCCATACCAAGTGTTGAATACGATGGAGCCTTTCATTTTCGAAAGAAAATAGACCATGACCATCATGTTTGGAAACACAGACAGATAGTGGATGTTTCGGTTCACAGAAAGAGCGAGGGCAGAGGCGTCCGTATACTCGGGAGTTTGGGTGAAGCGACCTTTGAAGTACGCCCCCATAACGGAATCTAGTAGAGAGATTTGACTTTGGATTGTGTGCCATTGATCTGTTAAACCACGGCTGCGTTTGATGGACTCTTCAAAAACCTGACTGCTGGCGATATTCGCCGAGTAGATCTGGCTCATGTACTCGTTTGTGCGCACGACCATGTAGATCATGTAAACCCGAATGTAGGCCGAAACCATCTTAGGCAGTTCGACAAAAGTGCGCTTCGAATTGGTGGTCTTTAAAACCATTTCTACTTCTGCTGAGCCCAGGTGTTCTCTAAACAGACGGTCCACTAAAAAGAAGTACTCGTTGTAGAAGTCTGACTTGGGGTCTTCAATCTGACGAAGCAAGTCACTTACGCCAAGGTTCTTAAAAATTTGTGATCCTTGTTTTTGCTTGATGTACGATACAATTTGCCTAAACGAAGGCCCAAAGTGATCTTCTTCGGCTTGGGAGACTTCGATGGCTTCAGCGACCGCTTTTGAGAGTTTTGTCTTTTCACTGTCTTCATAAAGACAGCACTGAGCCCCGTAGTGGAACATTTTTTTGATTCCAAAACGGAACACATCTGATGTTTTTGCCGAATAGATCCAAGGATTAAAATTTTCAACGAATTTTTTAAATTCACCAGATTGGATATCTAGGGGTTGGTACCTGGCAATTATAGACTCAAAGATTTGGCTATGAGTCCCTCGAATGTATCCGGTCAAAAATGAGGACGCATCTGTTTTTTCAGCGAGCTCTTTTTTGTCGTCCGTCATTTGTCCGCCGTAAATCTTGAACTTGGCGTCATCGAGAAGCAGGGCGAAGAGTCTAGCGTATTTCAAATATGCGAATTCAAATTCTGAGTTTCCCCCTTGATTTCTCTTTTTTTGCGCCATAGCGAGTCTGCGATATCGCTCCTCGATGGCATTTCGGCATTCGTCGCTTTCTTTGATGCATTTTTTGGGGCTTTCAAATTTAGTTAGAAGAGAATCAATTTGACCGTCTAACTCTTGAGCTAGAATGGTCATGATGGATGTGTGAAGGCCGTTTGCAGAAAACAAATCTGCGTTTTGGCAGTCATTTTTTAAGTCTCGACTGCAACCCGCAAACACTGTGTCTAGGTAATCTTTTTTTAGTAACCCAACCGAAAACGCCTGCGTAGAGGGTCCATCTTTTTCGGCCGTCAAGACCATAAAGAACGATCGATTGAAGGCATCGATCATTTGATTGAGCTTAACACCTCTATACTTTGGGTTTTCGACGAACGGTTGATTCAAAACAAAGCGGGCCAAAGACTTTAAAATTTCAATTTGTTGATTGGTCGTGGCCAAAGTTTCACTTTTGGCGCTTAAACTGGCCACGTCGAGGTCATTGAACTCTTGAGGTTTTACGTCGTCTTGAGTTGGAGTTTGAGGAGGAACATAAGGGGCCACGGCCCCGTCGTGTTCCTGACGCGGATGGTTTTTTGGTGCGCAGCCAATAACGACATAGCTCAGAACAAGGGCGATGAAAATGGAGCCGGTGCGGCGGAGATTTTTAGAGGCGTTTGAATCTCTCATTTATTTCTCCACATAGTCTAGAGTTGTGCGAAGCCAAAAACCGTTCAGCAAGGCCGCACCAGATAGAATTTGTCCAACGCCGCGAAGAGATTCGAGACAAACACTGTGCATACTCTGAATTGGGTAGGTGTTGGGAATGCGGTCTTTTGCCCAGCTTTCATAACCCGTCTGATTTGGGCCACCGTCGTAGGCGTTCTCGACTGACTTATAAAATTGTTCAATTCTTTCTTTGCCAAACTCGGTGTCAATTCCAGGCGGAATATGAAAGCCCATAAAGGCGTCGTTGCCGGCATCGAAGTAGGTGCTCAGCCCGTTGCCGCTGAATCCCTTAACGCAGATATTGGCTATCTGACTGTGTAGCTCGGTCAGTTTAGATTTAACCGAATCCTCCTCGAGATCGTCGCCAGGTAGAGGATCGAATGAGACTTTGTAGGCAATCACATAGGCACTGGTGCCGTTGTAAAATTTGATTTTTGTGACTGGAAACAAGAACATTCCGTTGGCCCATACAAAAACGTCGCCTTTTTTAAGGATGTAGGCGTTTCTCGCGACAGATTCTTTATTCGTATAGAAGTCGTAAACTTTGGCCGTAAAGTTTTTGTAGTGATCGGCCTTCCAATCTGAGTTCGCATCCGGAGTTGTTGCCGAAATCAAGATGGCAACCGGGCTAAACTGAAATTGCGTTTGCTGATCGAGCATGCGGCTGTAATCGGCAGGCACTTTTGCGGCATCGTTACTCGTCCAATTTTGCGCAGGCAGCATCGCGCCGGCGGCAAACAGAGTTCGACCGATTTTTGTGATTCGGTCTCGGCCTGTGGCTTCAAAGCGTAGATTTTCGAGAACCGCATCAGAGACGATTTGTGTGTACTCTCTTGGGTATAGCGTTCGATATAAAAATCGGTTTTCTTCGTTATCGTAGTACGGGTTAGTGGCTAAATACCTTCCCCAGATCAAAAAGTGAGGATTGGCTTCTGTTAGCGTGTACATCGAAACGATCTTAAACGGGAGATTGGACATCTGATACCAAGATCCAAAGATTTGGCCCCAATCTTGGTCGGCGTCGCCTTCAAGATAGCCACCACTGATATAGCGATTGTTATGATCTATGCGAGTGTAGTCGGCGTCCGGCATGGTGAGAAAGAATCGCATTTCATTAAGGGCGATCAAATTGGCTCGGCAGAGATCAACAATTTTTGGATCAGAGAATATAGCTCTGAGAGCTTCAGATCGAACTTGAAACACGTCTGTCGGATCACTCTTTTGACAGGCCGTTGAAAACTCAAGAAGTCCATCTTTATCGCGTCTCAAAGCGTCCCAATGCCGTACCAAGTGAGGCTCACTTCTGAGTCTGCGGCGCATCTCATCATAGAACATTCTTACGCGTGATTGTGATTCGAGGGCTCGATACCATAAGCGCCATTCGACTGAGCGGGCGTTTGAACCGCCGCCTACGAGCGAATAAAGGCTCGAGGCCATATTGTCGCTCACGCCTTCAAAATAGGACTTTACGATTTCGACGGCCGATGAGCCTTTGTCCCAGCGATTGCAAAAAGGATCTGCGCCCAAGCTTGCCTCATAGTCATTGCATGCCGGAAAGTAGGCGACGGGATATTGTGTGAGCTGGCCATTGACCTTTTTCTCTGTTGTGAGCGGGATTTTTCCGGAGCTTGGAATAGGGAAGTACTTAAATTCATCCGCCGCTTCGTCATAGGTGGAGTATTGCTTGTTGTAGAGGTAGCGTAGTACCAATTCGTCATGGGGACCAGGAGCGTAGGCTTCTTCGCCGTCTGTGTCTTCGGCGTGGGCCATAAGCTCCACTCGGCCATTGCGGTATCCCATAACAGATGAATGGTTTTGCCAATTGCCTTTTTCTGAGGCCTGCGCAGCCAACTTTTCGATCTCTTTTGATGGAACCGTTCCCTTTTCGGGCACGATGTTTTCTTTGAACTGGTGGCCCAGTCCCAAAAAGTGACCCAGCTCGTGCAGAGTCAAATCCATCACCATGGCGTCGAGCATCTCTTTGTTACTTCTTAGTTTTTGTGCGGGTGAGGCTGACCAGGCCGCGACTGAATTTTCGGCAGTTCGGTCTAAGTCTAATGTGAATGACGACGCTGGGGGGATCATGTTTTGAAGGGTCTCGAGGCGCTCGGCCGGAGTTTGTTTCATCAATGACCGATAAAGTGCAAACTCGGGATCCGCGTCGCGGGCATCTTTACCATTGTCTTGATCTGACGAGTGGGTATCTCTCAAAAGTGAAGAACCAAATAGGTCGATGATCTTGTGTTTTGAAAAATACGTTTTATTTATTTGGAGCTCTTTTTGAGACTCATTCACCAAATCCGTCGCAATCGAATTCATTAGGTTGTTTTTTGTGTTTTCGTCGACTTTTAGCTTTTCAATTTGGGTCTTAAGATTGTCGATGTGGGCCAGTAGCTGGTCTTTGTTCATTTCCGAGGTCGCCTGATTGCCTAGCTTTGCAAGCTGAGATTCTAAGCTGTCAATGTCACTCTTCTGAACGGCATCTGCGATAGCGGGCCGCATTCTAAGATCCAATTGCTCAAGTCCTGGAATAGACGCAAAATCACCAGGCATAAGCGCTGCGAGTGGCTGTAAAATGCTTGAAGTGATCTTTGCCTCGAGTGAGCCTCCAGCAGAGTCCACGCCGTTGGGCTGAAAGTAATTGACGTAGCGTTCAAGCATCCCGCCCCAAAGC